>JAMDBP010000001.1:1957-4403 GCA_023487825.1 Candidatus Martarchaeota archaeon | reverse complement strand
AATAAGCGCAAGATGTCTTCTATTGACTCCTATTCTCTGTTCATCAAGTGTCTTTGCAAGTTCGTGTATTATCACATTTCTTGCAGCTTCGACTCCGAAGAGTCTGTACACTGCAAACACATCATTGCTCATTATCCTTGCAGAATCAACTCCCTGTATATCAACAATGCTCTCCATATCGCTTCCTGCGGCTATCAGATAGAATTCCTTTGTATTCTCGTCCTGCCTGAGCATTACCTTACCTGCACCTTCTATCCCGCTTATCACGGAATTCATTATCCTAACTCTCTCTGCGCGCACCTTCTTCGGATCCTTCATGCCTACCTTTATCTCTATTATCCTTCCTTCCGATTTGGTCTCAAAGCCAAAGTCCTTCGATATCTTTGAAGCGACAGCCTTAGTTGTCAGCCTTGCAGCCTCCATTTCCTGAGAGCTAAGTATAAGCCTTATCTTGCCTTTTGAGAAGTTTTCGTCCACTCTCCTTACTATGGAATTCATAGTCACTTCGCTTATCTTCTTTATCATTTCCTCGGCCTTGTCAAAGCTCTTTGATATGTCCTTGTTCAGGTAGATGTAGGTTATCGGGGTAGTAGGCTTCTTCTTTGCGTCAACAAGCTCCACTATCCTTGGCAATCCTGAAGTTGACATTGTAGATTCTACTCCTGCATAGTGGAAGGTTCTTAGAATCATCTGAGTGCCAGGCTCTCCAAGAGACTGCGCAGCCACTGTGCCTACCGCTTCGCCGAATTGTACCAGAAATTTCTCTTTGACCTCTTTGTCCTTTGCCATAATATCACTCTATTTCAACCACTTTCGTGTACATAGGGTCCAGTCTGTCCCCTCCGTACTCTGTCTCTATAAGGTTGTTGCCCGCGTCCCTTACGCTATAGTCTATGTCCACATAGTAATCCTGCAGAGCATTGGACAGTCTTCTATAAAGATATCCGCTTCTTGCTGTAAGCAATGCCTTGTATATCTCAGAACCTCTTGAACCTACTGCATGCATAAACAGGTCTATAGGGTCAAGACCTCCATAGAACGAGGTCGTTACGAAACCTCTTCCCTTAGGAGAGAGATCTCCAGGAAGTATGTGTGGCAATGCTCTTCTAGTGGCATAACCTCTGTTTATTCTGCCTCCTGAAATTGTTGCCTGCTGTCCGAGGAACATCATCATCTGCACTACGTTGAGTATGTCTCCTCTTGCACCGGAAGATGCCATATCCATGGCCGTATTCTTCTCTTTATCATCTGCTTTTACCTTGGCTATATCCTTTCCTGCTTTATCTCTCACCATATTCAATTCTGCTATTATCATCCTTTCCAGCGAGTTCTTCAGCGTGTAGCCTATGAGTGCTTCCAGCTTTCCATCGTTGTAATCCACTATGAGCTTATTTATCTTCTCGAAGGTCTCTTCAAGCATGCGCTTCCTGTCCCTTACTAAACGTTCATCATTTACATACTCCCTTACTCCAAGGCTGAAGCCCATCATGGTAACATATGCGTTTACCATCTTCGCAGAGCTGTAAATGAACTTCTTAAGTTCCTCAAATCCATAATCGGTGCGTATCTTCATGAAGAGTTTGTTACCGCCTCTTCCTATTGTGCCCTTATCCATTCTTCCCTCTACAAGCTGACCATCCTTTATCTTCAGGTGTCCTCTCTTGGTCTCTGCTTCAAAGTTCAGTCCTTTAGGGAA
This sequence comes from Candidatus Martarchaeota archaeon, assembly GCA_023487825.1. The sequence goes on along the minus strand of JAMDBP010000001.1, from coordinate 2,707 downwards.
GAGCATAGAGAAGACATCTCTAGCCCTGTACATCCCGTTCTTGCCCTCCTTTGGCAGGTCATATATCCCTGCTATTGAAAGAAGGTAAACGGCTTCCTCCTTTGTAACATAATTGTTCTCATCAGTCATCTCATATACTCCTGTAATTCCATCCTGCTCCGTACCTATTATCACATCTCCTTCCTTAGGCGAGAAGACCTGATGCGATGACATCATGAGTATCTTTGCTTCTGCCCTTGCCTCAAGCGTCTGCGGAACGTGGAGGTTCATTTCGTCTCCGTCGAAGTCTGCGTTATAAGGCGCTGCAACGCAGAGGTTGATCCTGAAGGTCTTTCCTGGAAGAACCTTTGCCTTGTGAGCCATGATTGACATACGGTGTAGTGAAGGCTGCCTGTTGAAAAGTACTATATCTCCGTCGACAAGCTGCCTCTCCATTATGTCTCCGGCAGAAAGCTCCTTCTGTATCTCTTCCTTATTTGTATCTATGACTCGCTTTCTCTTGCCATCCTTGCTTATCACATTAAGTACAGCGGGATAGTCATTTGACATTAGCATCTTCTTTGCATGCTCTATGTTCCACTCTGTTACATAGAACGGCACGGTAAGCTTCGAAGCTATTGCAAACGGCACTCCTACCTCGTCTATATCCACATTAGGGTCTACGCTGATTACAGTTCTTGCAGAATAGTTGACACGCTTTCCGCTGAGGTTGTACCTGAATCTTCCCTCCTTGCCCTTCAGCCTCTGCGT
>JAMDBP010000001.1:0-1947 GCA_023487825.1 Candidatus Martarchaeota archaeon | reverse complement strand
GAGCTCGTCCGCTTCTGTGCCTTGCGGGAGGTATGTTAGATGTCTCATTGTTGAAGTATGTAGTAACGTGATACTGTAGAAGCTCCCAAAGGTCGTCTATTATTATCTGCGGTGCACCTGCATTGAGGTTCTGTTCAAGCCTCTGGTTTATCCTCATTATGTCTACGAGCTTGTGTGTAAGTTCGTCCTCGCTCCTCTCTCCGCTCTCAAGCGTGATTGAAGGCCTTACATTTACAGGAGGGACGAGCAGTATGTCGAGTATCAGCCATTCTGGTCTTGCATTCTCGGCGTCTATGCCAAGTATCTCAAGGTCGTCATTGCTTATCTTCGATACCATGTCCCTTATTTCATTAGGCTTAAGCTTGTAATCTTCCACATAGAAGTATGTAGGAAGCGAGAACTTGAGTTTCTTTTTCTGAGTGCCGCATCTCTCGCACTTCTTTATGTCCTTCAGTCTCTTCAGCATCGCACTCTTAACTTCTACGGCGCCTTCTTCTCCCTCAACGGCTATGCTGTCAGGGTCAAGCTTTTCTCCCCTGTACTTTGCAAGGCTCTCATCATCCAGGAGCAATCTGTTGCAGTTTCTGCATGTTGACTGTAGAATCATGTATAATGTCTTCCCGAACTCCGAATGTATTGCAGGTCTTACTAATTCTATTCTGCCGAAATGTCCAGGACAGGATTTGGCACGTGCGCCGCAGGTCTTACAGATCAATCCCGGGTCTATGACTCCGAGGCGCTGGTCAAGCAGCCCTCCGTCTATCGGGTATCCATCCTCATTATATGTATCTGGCACTGTGAGTTTCACTACTCCAAGGGCCTTTACATACTCTGGGTTCATAACTCCGAATTTTATATAATTAATTACCTCGGTTTTCATAGCATCACTCATTTATCTTCATTCTAGGCATTATGTGCAGCGACTTTATCTCGTCCAGCAGTACCTTGAATGCATAGCTTATCTCCACTTCAACGAAGTCCGATCCTTTGTCTATGGGGCAGATATTCACCCTCTTTATATGATCATAATAGCCGATGTTTCCGCACTGCCTGCATATAAGCACGGTTGTCTTGTCGCTCTGGTCAAGCAGTCTCTCCTTAAGCAAAAGGCTTGCTCCATATCCTATAAGCGAGTCACGTTCCATCTCTCCGAATCTGAGCGCTCCCTGCCTTGCCTTTCCTTCCGTAGGCTGATGAGTCAGTATCTGCACCTTTCCTCTGCTCCTGACCTGTATCTTGTTGCTTACCATGTGATACAGTCTGTTGTAGTAAACGACTCCGGTAAAGACCTTGGCTTTGAACTTCATGCCCGTTATTCCATCATACATCTCCTCTTCTCCGTACTTGTCAAAACCATTCTCCTCCAGCATCTTTCCGTATTCTGCCATTCTCTCCACGCCGTCCTGTGCAAATGCCGTACCGTCTATAGTCTTTCCGCTTACGGCTCCTGCCTTTCCTGCAAGCTCTTCCAGCAGGTGGCCAAAAGTCATTCTAGACGGGACGCTATGAGGATTAAGCAGCAGATCAGGTATTACTCCTGATTCTGTGAATGGCATATCTTCAGGAGCGACTATCAGTGAAGTAACTCCTTTTTGTCCGTGCCTGCTTGCAAACTTATCCCCGTTCTCAGGGACCCTGAGGCCACGTACTCTTATCTTTACCAATTTGGTTGCACCAGGAGATTCTGTTATCATCACACTGTCTACGATCCCTGTCTCCCCTGTCTTAAGCACTGTTGAATCGTCCCTTACCTTCTCCTCTATTCCGCTAGGACCCATGCTTTCCTCAAGGAACCTAGGAGGGGATACCTTGCCTATCAATACATCGCCTTCCTGAACATCCATCTCCGGTTCTATGATCCCGTCGTCACTGAGCTTTGAATAGAAGTGCTCTCCCATATATCCTTCTGACGTAGGTGGGGGAACCTTCAACCTGTCCCTCTGTCCT
>JAMDBP010000040.1:424-4471 GCA_023487825.1 Candidatus Martarchaeota archaeon | reverse complement strand
TACAAGTATTCCAAAAAGAGAAACCCGGCCATGGAATCTAGGTACATCAGCATCGAGCTTGATATGATCTATAATAGCCTGGGTGTCAGATTCGACTACAGGGCAGCAATATCTCTTGCAAACAAAATGGGGTACGAAGCTGCTGCAGTCGGGAAGAAGATAAGGTTCAGCGTACCGGAATACAGGATAGACGTCATAAATGAGCAGGATATAATAGAGGACATGGCCGTAGCTTACGGTTATGATTACATACAGCCTGTCGGGCTACCGAACTATAATCCGGGTTCTTTGGAGAGCACCACCACCAGAAACAGGTCTGTTGAAGAGCTGATGGCAGGGATGGGCTTCATGCAGGAGATGAACTCCTATCTTAGCAGCGAGCCTGTGAATTACGGGAATATGGGGATAAAGCAGCCGAAAGGCGAAGCTGTTACCGTAAGCAACTCGGTCAACGCTTCGATATCGATGATCAGGACCTGGCTTCTGCCTTCGCTGATGAACAACCTGTCAAAGTCGCAGCATGAGAGGATGCCGCACAGGCTCTTTGAACTCGACATGGCATTCAGGGTCGCCTCTGGAAAGGTTTCGGAGCATTACCATCTGGCAGCAGTCATCTCGGATCCGAAGGCAAACCTGAATGATATAAAGGCAGTAATAGAGGAGCTGATGTATGCCAATAGGATAAAGTATACCGTCTCTAAGAGCACGCATGGAAGTTTCATAGAGGGCAGATGCGGAGAGATAAAGGTTGGTGGAAAGAGCATAGGCTTCTTCGGCGAGCTTCATCCCGAGGTGCTTTCCAGCTTCTCGATTGATGAACCTGTTTCCGCTTTTGAGATAGACATGGAAGAGCTCGGGATTTACTAGTTGGATTCTCTCTCCTTTATGAAATCGGCTTCCTCCTTTTCCAGATTGAAGTTCCTCTCCATGAAGATTGTTGTCTCTTCAGGGCCAAGCTTCTCCTCCCCGTTTTTCATCATCAATTTGAGCAGCGGCATGTAACCGTTCACTATCTCGTTCCTGTTAACATGGAATATTGGGGAGAGTTTCGTGGCTATCGCCTTTATGTACTGCCTCTCGGTCTTGGTTGTGCTAAGGTATCTTATCACGCTTGGGAACAGGTAAGGGTTAATCGTGCTTATGTATCCGGTATTCTGCAGGCTGACTCCGCCTGACATGAGGTCGTTCGCATACCTTAGATAGCCGTAGTAGTTAGTCCTTGAGGCATTGTTGTTGAACCTGCTTGCAAGCGCAAGAATCGAATATGCATTTGCAACGTCTTTCTTTGACAGATATCGCACAGGTATGTTCTGGTCTATCCATTTAAGCAGCATGTCCTTGTCCACCCCTGAAGCCAGCGCAGCATTCCTTGATGCAAGCTTCCTCGATGTGAAGATCTTGTCGAGAACTGCAAAGGTCTCGACCTTCCTGTCGCGCATCCCAAGGTTCTCCAGGAGCGCAGGGCTGGCGTCTACCATCGCTTCTAGGTCATTCATGGCAGCGCGCACGTCCCCGTTTGCCCTGCTTGCGATTATGTCCACCGTGGCGCTATCCATGGATATCCCTTCCTTCTTTATTATCTCTTGGAGCAGGGCTGCAACCTCGTTTGCGCCTGGTTTCTTGAATTCTATCCTCTCTACATGCTCCCTCAGGAAGACAAGTCTCCTGTCCCAATAATCGTTTGCCGTCAATAGGATAGGGCTCTTCGACTCGCGGAAGAGCTTTGAGAGTATGCCCTCGACCCCTTTGTCCAGCTTTGCTGAGATCTCGTCGATCTCATCGAATATCACTATTATCTTGCTTCCGAAGAGATTCCTTGAGGTCATTGCGGGAAGGAGCCTCTTTTGCAGGGTTTCTGCATCACGATAGTCGCTGGCATCAAATTCTATTATCTCAAAGCCGTTTGAGTATGCAAACGCATGCACTGCAGCGGTCTTCCCGGTTCCCGTTGGCCCGTATATGAGTATCGGCCTGACCCTCTTTCCCGACTGTATATCTGCACCGTAGTTTATCAGCCTGTTGATCTGGTTCCTGTTGCCTATTATCGTATTTAGCGTAAGAGGCACATATTTCTCGCAGAATGAGGGCATGCTATTAAATTACCTGAAAGGAATATAATATTTGTCAATTAATGGTAAGTGCTGTGCTCCGATCGTCTAGTCCGGTCAAGGACGCAGGCCTCTCACGCCTGTAACCCGGGTTCAAATCCCGGCCGGAGCAACCTCTTGTTTTCAGAAACTGATTGCAGGTTTTGAACGCCCTATAGATGCGGACATAATTGAACGGGATTCGGATATTCGGATTTTTTCCGAATAGTATTCCTTTCCCATAGAATCGAAGAACATTATGTCTTTGAACCCTATTTTCCTTGCAAAGGAGGTAAGCTCCCTTAAGGTCCCGCCGCTATCCACGATATCGTCTACAAACACAATGCCTTTCTTCTCCTTGGCACCCCTTTGCAGAATCTTGAGATCCTCGGTATTTACGTATACCTCTTTTTTGATCCTGCTCCCGTCCTCCAACATGGTCCTTTGGTATGGGGAGTATCCGGTAAAGACAATCTCTGAAGGTTCCCTTCCGCTTATTGAGAACGAGGAATATGCATTGCAGCCGTGAATTATGCCGGTAACAGGAACTGGCGCAAGTATATAGTCTTTTTTAGGCAGTTCCGACTCGGTGCGCCACATTAAGACCCTCCACTGGGGCATCCTGTAGTCTATGCCTTTCATAAAAAGATCCCTGAGCAGATGCCTGCACTCATTCCTCAATCCCTCGTTTTCGCTGAAGTGCCCGGCCCAGAGGCCCCTTAGCTGCCAATTAGGCAACTGGTTGGCACCAGGCTTGAGATTAGGATATCTGTCATTATTCTTCTTGACTTCCTGCACAGCCTCTTCTATATGATTAAGACGTACTGCCATGCATTTAGGAGGTTTTTCCTAATATTTAATTGTTTACTGGAATTTCCCGCCAGGCAACCAATGTTTAAAAATCAGACTGCGGAGATTCGTTAGGCGATCAGATGCAGGTTATCAGGGATACGCAAGTATCCGAAGGTTCGAAGAAAAAGATGCTTCTCGATGGGGCTGTCTTTACGTTTTACGGCGCTTTTATAGGAGGGGCAGGCGGAGCCATCAATGCGTTAGGTTCTGCCATGCATCCAGCTCTTTCTGAAAAACTACTTGAGGGAACTGGAACTGGAATGTTAATAGCAGGAGCAGCTTCTGCGGCGGTTCTCCTCAGGGAGCTCAAGCGGTCGAAGAGAAACTGATTGTTGCATTAGACCATTGCCGAATTGCAAACTGTCCTTTAATAATCTCGGATCTCCCATCAGACTGTGATAGAGATGGGCAGTATACGACGCACTGGAAGATCCGAAAGTACAAAACAGGTCCTGAAGCAGAGCATGCGTAAGGTAGTAGATTACTATGGCGCAAACAAGCACCTGATGCCCGAGACTTTAAAACTTGCAGTATCTGGCGCATTTGTAGGCATGGCCGTAGCGGGAATAGGAAATGAGGTATTTGACATGCACAATGCGAGTTTTGGGAAGATAGCCGTTTATGTGGGGAGTGCGGCCGTGATAGGTGCGGTCGGCGTTGGAGGTGCCGCATTCAAGGAGCTCCAAAGGAGGGAGAGAAAGGACTAGATACTGCAAAGAACAGGTCTATTGCGACGGGTAATCCGGAAGTCACAGAATTATGGGCTTGCCGAAAATTATATATATCATGCAGTACATATATAGTGTGAAGGATTTCAGAAAGTAAGTAACTTCTTATCCTTAATCAGGGCAGGGGCAATAATCCAAATTAGTAAATTCAACATTCTTTAAGGGGATTTCAATTGCCTTCTGGATTTTAGCATAGATAATTCTTGCTTCTGACATTCTTCGATTAATTTATATGATCCGTATTTGGCCGTACCTTATTGGGATAGGCCATGGGATTAGTAAAGGTATAAAAACCTTGAGTTATACATAAACTTACGGAATTTTATTCGAAGCACAGCTATGACTTTATACGGGTCTATTTATGAAGACACATCTTGAGA
>JAMDBP010000040.1:0-414 GCA_023487825.1 Candidatus Martarchaeota archaeon | reverse complement strand
TCTTGAGAACAAGCTAATTGCCATAGTAAGAGTGAGAGGAACATATGGCGTAAGGCAGGAGATAAAGGAGACCATGAAGAGGATGAACCTCAACAGGGTGAACAGCATGATTATCCTGTATGGAAACAAGTCAAACATAGGCATGATAAACAAGTGCAGCGATTTCGTCACATATGGCGAAATAGACAGCGATACAATTGAGCTGATAGCAAAGAAAAGAAACCTGAAGATGGAAAAGTCTGACATTGAGAGCGTATCCACAGGCAAGAAGAGTCCTAAGGAAGTGATAAAGATGCCGATACGCATGCACCCCCCTAGAAAGGGCTACAGGGGCATAAAACAGAGCTTCAAGGCAGGAGGGGACCTCGGATATAGAGGCAAGGAGATAAACTCTCTGATAAAGAGAATGGCGTA
>JAMDBP010000004.1 GCA_023487825.1 Candidatus Martarchaeota archaeon | reverse complement strand
TAAAATAAAAAAGGGAAAAGAAATAATCAGTTTACCTGTAAAGGTCTTCCTGCTCTTCCCTTGTTGCATCGTTTGCATTCTGCGAAGCAGATCCCACCAGAACCACGTCTCCGACGTTCTTTACGTTCTTGTAGAGTATGCTCTTCTTCTTCAGTGCTGACTTTACGTCGCTCTTCAGATTCTTCCACGGGGACATAAGAAGCCTGCTTACCTCTCCCTTTTCCAAGTCCAATATTACGTCTTGAACCTCTCCAAGGTACTGCCCGTTGTCGCTGTATATATCCATCCTGTATATTTCAGATATTCTCATCCAATCGCCTTGATATATAGAATGGTAAAGAATTTATAAATCTTATTAGATTTCGGAGTTACTGGAAGCATATCATGGCTGCATCCAATCTATCTCATAATAGTCGTTTTTGCTCCCTTTAAGGTGGATCTGCCTGACCTTATAATACGTCACTGCCGTCTCCCTGTCGGCTATGGCGAGTATCAGCTCAAGGCCTTTCCTGTTTGCGCTCTTTATCGCGCCTGATATCTCACTCCCTCCTATGTGTTCATCTTCGCTTAGGGAGAGCATTGCATATCTTGGCGCCCCGTTAGATGGATTCTCTGCTTCTCCCCCTCTCCTGTGATACAGAATATAATCTATATTGACATTATTTGTTCTTGCAGATCCAGGTATTGCAAGTATAAAGGTCTTCCTTACGGAGTGCGCAACCCTTATCGCCCTTGCCCATTCCGATATCAGCATCTTCGCGTCCTTTGGAAATACCTGTATTACATGCTTTGAATGTGTCCATCCGTTCGTAGTATTTGTAGGCTTTGCTCCTGGAAAATAAACCCTGAAATGTGTGCCGAACTTGAACCCTGTCTTTATCACATAGCCCTTCTCTCTCCAGTCCTTGTATACAGAATAGAGTTTTAGGAAATCTTTTCTACCCGCATTTCCGTTTTCTATCAGCTTCGCTCGTGTTGCATTCCTTATTTTTATCGTGTTATTCTCAGTAAGGAATAATGCCTCGAATATGTCTATCTTGTTAAGCTTTCCCCTCTCCGATGCCTTATACGAACCGTACTGCCCTATCCAGTAATTGTCATACAGCTCCTTTCCCTTCTCATTATCCTCAAGTATTGTCATCAAGTCTGTCTTGAAGAAGGTACCGTTTATACCTTTTGCCCTTATCCTTAGTTTTGAGCCTGGATACTCCTTTATCTTAGCCTTTGCGCGCTTAACATACTTGAAATCAGGTTCCTTTATTATCAGGCCGCGGTCTCTCCAGTCCTTATAAGTAAGGTATTTTGCTATGAACTTGCGGTTGTTCCAGAACTTTGAGATCGAATCGTTGAAAGAAACGGTTTTTCCTGCTTGCGTGCAATCTGCATTACGCAAATCCATTAGATAAAGCGCTTCCTCTTTTGAAAGTACAAGCTTGCGCTTTTCCTGCCTGCCAAAGAAACCTTTTTTCAATATGTCTTTGGTGGACTGGTCCTCAACTGTAAATCTTCCTCCCAGAGAACACTCTATCCTGAGCATCTATACACGGTAGCATATGCCTAATAAGATTTATGTGTATTTGCATGCATTAATATCATGGCTGGCGAGATTGATGGCGACCGGTGCGCTTGACCTTAAAACGATACAGAAGATGCAGAAGGAGACGCAGTTCAGGGAGAGGATACAAAAGATACGCTACTCTATCTTCTTACTGATAGCTTTCAGTTTTGCGGTTTTCATAGTAATAGCAGCGCTTGCGGTGTTGAATGAGGGTCTCAACGCATTTGTAAACAGTATATTGAGGATTGATTGGTGGTACTTCGGTGCTGCTCTTCTTGCAGTATTTGCAAGTTATGCGATAAGGTTCCCGAAATGGCAGCTGTATCTCAACAAGCTCAAGGTTAGATTGAATCTAAAGACAAGCTTTATCATATACATGTCGATGTATTCCATGGATATTACCCCTGGCAGATGGGGTAGAGCAGTAGTAGCATTCACGATAAACAGGATAACAGGAGCGAAGTTCGGGAGAACATTTCCTGCCATAGTAGCAGATAACTTTACAGATTTCCTTGGATTTGTCATCGTAGCGGCAGTAGTTGTTTTCTTTGTCAATAAGTATGTTCTGCTTTCAGTTATTCTGATTGCATTGATGCTTCTGCCTTTTGTATTCTTATACATGGAGAGGCCCTTCAAGTACCTTAAATCAAAATTGGACAAGATAAAGAGACTTGAGAGCTTCTTCTCAATAGGTCTCATGTATTTCAGAAGAAAGCGTATGCTTGACAGGAATGTCTATATATTTTCACTCTTGGTCACGATACCTTCAGTGATACTGATAGGCCTTGCACTTTATTTTGTAATACTTGGGTTTGGAGTGCATCTGAGCATAGTCTATCTTCCGACCATAATATTCGTTTACTGTTTCTCAACCATGCTCGGCATGGTTACAGGAGTTCCAGGAACATTAGGGGTTACCGACGCGGCGTTGCTCACGTATATGACTGCATTGCTCCCTATCGATTTTGGCCTTGTTGCAGGAATAACGATAATGTTCAGGATAGCGACCGTGTGGTTTGTGGAACTTCTTGGATTCGGCAGCCTCATTCCGACATTTAAGTACTGGAAGTAGGATGGCTTTCTACCGCGCGCTTCTCTGCAAAACTCATCTCGGAAGGGATTATGATGCAGGCAGATCTTACCTTTACGTCTTTTGAAAGTTCCGAGATCTCTTTCAATGAAAGATACGCTATCCGCTCTTCCTTTCTGCCTATGTCTGCCATGAATACCGCCCTAGTATCTTGACTTACAGTGCCTTTTCCTGCTTCCAGAAGGGTATTGATGGCTTCTGAAGCGCTTATGGATATGCCTTTCTCCTCTGTGACATCGAATAGGACAAGGGTGTGCTGTTTGTTCTCAAGATTCTTCTTTATTACATTCACGAAAGAGGTTGGTTTGTACTTTTCCGATACTCTGGGAACTGTTGCAGTTGGCCCGAACTTGTATATGTCAAGGCCGCTCTCCCCTATCGCAGCTGTGAATATCGATGATGCATGGATTATTGATACCTTTATCCCCTGACTCTTTGCCTCTTCTATTATTATGTGATGGGTGGTTGCAACAAGAGGGTCTCCTGGAAAGAGTATTACAACGTTGTCTTCCTTTGCCATTGAGACTGTGCGCTTTACATGATCTTCCAGGTCTGTTCTGCTTATCTTCTTGGGCTCTTTGCCTGCAAGCAGTGCTATTTCGTTTATGTACTCCTGAGTTATGCTGGCCGTGTAGCCTTCGTATAGGATAGAGTCAGCCTTCCTTAGAAGCTCTACCGCTTTTATCGGAAGGTCACCGGAATCGAGACCGAGGCCTATCAGGTAGAGCATGCAATCAAACCGTTGTGAGAATCAGCCGGATATGCCGTTGGGAGTTATTTTTATTACAGCTTCTCCTTCAGGCATGCTTGGCGAGTCTACAAGCTTTACAATGCGCTTCTCCTCCTTTGACTTCCTCATGTATAGCCTTGTAGTTGCCGCATGGGCCACTATATTGCCGCCTACAGGGGTTGTTGGATCGCCGAATAGTATTCCGGGGTTATCCATGACCTGATTTGTTATGTATACGGCAAGATCATAAGTGTCTGCTAGCTGCTGGAGCTTGTGGATGTGCTGGTTGAGCTTCTGCTGCCTCTCGCCCAATGAGCCTCTTCCCAGGTATTCTGCCCTGAATAACGCCATGAGCGAGTCCACCACTATGAGCTTGATGTTCTTTTCCTTTATCAGCTTGTCTGCACGCTCTGCTGCAAGTACCTGCTGGTCTGAAGTATGTGCGCGTACTACGAAGATGTTCTCAAGCGCTTGCTGCGGATCAAGACCAGCGTTCTTTGCAAGAGCTTCTATCCTCTCTGGCCTGAAGGTCCCTTCCGTATCTATGAACAGGACGGTTCCTCCCAGACCTCCTTCTGATACAGGGAGCTGGACGTTGACCGAAAGCTGGAAACCTACCTGGGTCTTGCCTGCTGCAAACTTCCCGTATGCTTCCGTTATGGCGCTTGTCTCAACCCCTCCGCCAAGAAGGTCATTGAGGTCCTTGGAACCTGTTGTTATCTTGCCAAGCACCTTCCTCTTATCGTAAATAGCAGAGCCTGTGTCGTATTCAAGGGTGGTAGCCTGCTTTGCTGCTTCTATGGCCTTCTTCGCATTCTCAACGCTCAGGTTTACAAGGTCTGAAAGCTCATGGGGAGCTGCCGTAGCTATCTTTTCTATGCTATCATACCCAAGCTCCTTGAGCTTCTCCGAAATAGTAGGCCCTATGCCAGGAAGGTCACTGAGATCCTTTATGCCTTTTTCCTTTGCCATATAAACTCCCCAGATTTTGTAGATAGGAAGCGGTTTATTACCTTGTATAATACGGTATAAACGTTTCCAATATTAAATAAGATACATTAATATATAATAAGGAGTGTGTAAAAAAGGAAGATAGTTGAATATAGTAGGAAGAGGCCAGCAACGTTTTCACGCGCTGGCAAGGCGACCAGTTACTCCTCCTCTGATAAAGAACTCGTATTGTAAAGCTCGTTTTAAAGATTTAAAAATCTTTCTGAATAGTGGAATAGAG
>JAMDBP010000023.1 GCA_023487825.1 Candidatus Martarchaeota archaeon | reverse complement strand
GTTAGAGATAAACGGCAACGCGCTCTCGTCTGCAGAATCAACATCTATCTTTATCGATTCGAAGCCCCTGGATTCTATATGGATATATTCGTAAGTTTTTGCCAGCGTATCATAGACGAAGAATCCCTTCCTATCCGTCTCTCCGTCTTTCAACTGCGTAAGTACGGTGCTTCCCGGTATGAGGAACGGCTTGCCGTGCACATTGGACTCGAACCTGCTGTGTATATGCCCGTTTACGTACAGGTCGAACCCTTCAGGCAGCTGCTCCATCCTCAGAAACGAGTCGTTAAACGGAAGAAGCTCGTAGAGCGACTGGTGGAACATCAGTATATTGAATGCGCCTCCGACGGTCTTTGACGCGTGCTCCTTAAGCGCATCACCAAACCTCTCTTCAACAACGCCCGCTATCCCAGTCACCGCTACCTTCTCCCCGTCTTTTTCAAGAACCGCGACTCCCATGCCTATATCCGCAAGAAGCGATGTGAGGTTAAGCAGGTCTACAGGGTCTTCAACATCACTTGTTCTTCTCTCATGCGTACCCGGAATGGCAAGAACAGGCTTGTCAGTGTATACCTTCCCAACGCCGTTAAATTCAACTATCCTGGCGCCGAGTCTGTCTTTAGGCAGCTCCCTGAAGATGTTTATCGCCTCTGCAATGACATCGGGTTTAGGGAATCTTGTATCAAAGATGTCTCCAGGTATGATTATCGCATCTGCCCGCTGCGCAGCCATTGTCAATGCCTGCTTCGCCTGTTCATACGCATCCTTCCTGAAGCGCTCATAGCCTATGTGCAGATCAGAGACTATGGCTATCCTCATACGCTCTCCTCAACTTCAGTGACAAGGGTCTTCTCTATAGTCTCCTTCATTCTCTCAGGAGAGTAAGCAAGCTTTATCAGCTTAGTATGCCCGCGTATGCCCTTCCCTGATTCGTAAGCGGAAATGAGCCCCTGCATCTCAAGATCGAAGATATACTTCCTGTACCATCTCGAGCTCTTAGGCCCCTTGTTCATGCTCTTTGATATAGCAGCATATTTGTTGTATATGTCCCCGCTGAATAGATAGGTGTCGCTGTCCCCGCTCAATCTCTTATACTTGCTTCCCTGTATGGACAGAAGCGAAATTGCATATATTATAAGCCGCTGGTGCTCCGGCAGGGTATTTACAAGCTCATATACCAGCTCCTCCTCCGCAGCTTCGGAAGCGTTGTTGACATCGTTTACGGTTACTGCACCATCTCCCCTCTCATCAGCAAGCTCCCCTGCCTTCGAAAGAACCTTCAGCGCAAGCCTTGCATCTCCGCTGTCCTTTGCGGATATTGCAGCTGCAAGGTTTATCACCGCCTGGTCTATCGCCCCTTTCTTGAAGCCTTTATCCGCACGCTCTTTAAGAATGGCTGACAACTCATTCGAATTATAAGGGGGGAAGACAAGCTCATTCTCGTAAAGAGTTGATAAGCTTCTTGGGTCAAGGTCCTCCTTGAAGGAGATCTTGTTCGACACGCCGACTATCATTATGCCACCGGATTTTATGTCGCTGTTCGCCCTCGTTAGCGTATAAATGAGATCATCAAGATCCTTGACTACGTCTATCTCGTCAAGAACCACTATGAGTATCTTTCCATCCTCTTCAACCCAGTTTATTATGCGTTCGTAAATGTCCACGAGCCCGTAACCGCGCTTCGCATATACCGGCAGGTAATCGCTTGTTATCTTGTAGAGGACCCTGTACCTTGAATTGTATATCCTGCAGTTTATGTAGGAGACTCTTGCCTTTGTAGGCAGGTCCTTTATCTTATCAACAACATGCTTGACGCATGAGGTCTTTCCCGTTCCCGTCTTGCCATAGACAAACAGATTCCTTCCGCGCTCGCCCCTGAGCGAAGGCGTCATGTACTTGACTATGCTCTCAATCTGCTTCTCCCTGAATGGAAGATTATCCGGCATATAATGCGGTGAAAGGACCTCACGGTTCGCAAACACATTTGAATCCTTGAACAAATCCGAGAAAGGCTCCTTCATCCATCCACCAAACCTGTCTTTTTAATCATGCTCTCAAACTGCAGTCTTATGCCCTCATCATTGAGGACAGGTATCTTTCCAGCATCGCTCAGTTCGCCGAATCTTTTATCTGCCATTATCCTCCCTATGAGCTCACATCCCAGCTCCTTCGCCACCTCCTCCCCGCCGTTTCCACTGCCGTCCGACATAGTTTCAACAACTCCCAGCAGGGCCACGTTAAGCCTCTTGGCCATCATCCCGGACCTTATGGTATTTATGGCAGAGATATGCCTCGGGGTCGTGACAAGGATAAAACCGTCAAGAGAAAGGAGCTGTATTATGGATAACGGGGCATCGCTCGTTCCTGGAGGCAGGTCTATTATCAGATAATCAAGAGCTCCCCAGTCGGTACTGTCAAGGAACTCGCGTATCATCTTTGCGACTATCGGCCCTCTCCATATGATTGGTTTCTTCGCATCATCGACGAACATCGCAGTCGATACTACCTTGACGCCATCCTTCTCAGCCGGCTTCAGCGGATACTCATCAGAGAAGGTGCCCTGTATGCCGAGAAACATGAGCGTATTGGGGCAGTCTATATCCGCGTCTATCAGCCCTACTTTATATCCCATACTGCTAAGAGTAAAGGCAGTGTTTACTGCAACAGTGGTCTTTCCTACTCCTCCCTTCGCGCTGTAAATTCCTATCTTGTGCCTTATGTTGGAGAGCTTCTGGTTGATGGCCTTTTTGTCCTCTATCACCCTGAGTATGGAAGGGTGCATCATGTTAGTTCCTGCTCCATGAGCATGTTCAGTGTCGGTCATATATTTCCCCAGAGGATTCAATCATGCATATTATGCTAACAAATAATATATAAAATAAGTGAGGGAAAGCGATACGCGCATTAAAACCGGAAGGCAGGCTCCGGGCAAGGATAGGATATTGAAGGCTGCTACAAGCATATCAAAAGGTATTTAAGGGTAAACCCCTAAATAAGAGTGCTATTTTATACTAAATTGCTAATTATATATGCAAAGTATATAGGTGTAATATATGTACCCAAACGTGCAAGCTTATGACCGAGGAGTGATGTTCAATCCTGACGGAAGGCTCTTCCAGGTAGAGTACGCCAAGGAAGCGGTAAGAAAGGGCGCTACCTCCATAGGGATAGTCGGAAAGGATAACGTGGTTCTTGTCGCACACAAGAACATAAGCGATCCTTTGGCGGTCCCGAGCACCATACAGAAGGTATTCAGGATAGACTCGCACATCTGTGCGACATACTCCGGAATGGTATCCGATGGGTTGCACCTCATAGACACTGCCAGGTCAAACACGCAGAACCACAGGATGCTTTTCGACGATATTAAATCAATTGAATCACTCTCAAAGAACGTATCCGCTTACATGATGCAGGCCACCCAATACGGGGGCATGCGACCTTATGCGGTATCTCTCCTGCTAGGCGGGATAGATGATTCGGGGCCAAGGCTCTTCGAGATAGAACCTGGAGCATCATTCCTAGGCTACAAGGCCCAGGCAATAGGCTCAGGAAAGAAGGTGGCCACGGAGATGCTCATAAAGGAATACGAGGAGAACATGCCTATTGACAAATCAATCAGCCTTGGAGTCAAGGTAATCAAGAAGGTAAGCGAAGGCAAGCTTACAGAGGATAACCTGGACATAGGCTATGTGAGCGCCAAGGACGGGTTTACGCTTCTTTCAAAGGAGAAGACAAAAGAATACATATGACAGTGACAGCATGTCCAAAACAGTAATAGCAAAATACTCTCATTCTGGAGAGAACTTCGAGATCTTCGTCGACTCGGACAAAGCCTACGACTTCATAACCGGAAAGCTTAACGATCCGATCAAGGTACTTGAAGCAGAGGAGGTTTTCTCCGACGCTAACAAGGGAGAGCGCCAGTCCCAGGATAAGATAAAGAAGATATTCAACACAACGGACATCGCAAAGGTAGCGGAATTCATACTGAAGCACGGAAACGTGCCTATAACGACGGAGCAGAAGAACAAGCTTCTGGAAGAGAAGAAGAAGCAGATAATCAACATAATAGCAAGGAATTCGATAGATCCAAGGACAAAAGCACCGCATCCTCCCCAGAGAATAGAGAATGCGATGAACGAGGCCAGGATAGCGATAGACCCGTTCAAGGGCGCTGCGGAACAGGTCGATGACATAGTCAAGAAGCTATCCATGAAGCTGCCCATAAAGTTTGCAGTAATGAAGGTCGAAGTCCTCATACCTGCCGAGTATACTAACAGGTGCTATGGGACGCTCAAGCAGTACGGGCTCAAATCGGAGGAATGGCAGCCTAACGGCTCGCTCAAATGCGTGCTGGAATTCCCTGCAGGGCTTCAAGGAGAGTTCTTCGAGAAGATAAACAACGCTACAAAAGGAAATGTGACAACAAAGAATCTTGAATAAAGTGAAAACATGCAAAGAATAGTGATACCTGGAGAAAAGCTCAGCGACACTGCAGTCAGAATGCACAACACGCTGGTACACCAAGGCAAGACCTACTCTACAATAGTAGGGCTTTACAACGACGAAAAGAATATTCTGATACCTATGGAGGGACTTTGGCATCCTGCATACGGAGATCTCGAAGTTCTCTCCAGAATGAGAGTATTTTGCTATTACTGTTTTGGACATGCTGTCACTGTCATATGTATTCTTTTGTCTTCTCCTTTGAAAGA
>JAMDBP010000035.1 GCA_023487825.1 Candidatus Martarchaeota archaeon | reverse complement strand
TCATATAGCAGATATTCCTCCGTGCCTGAGGAAGGCTCTGCTGCCAGCTGGCAATGTCAGGTACGTATCCGCATCCACCTTTGTCATAGTTCCGTCGTTATGTATCTGGTGATATTCATCTGTTCCCAGACCTCTTTTATCAACCCATGCACAGCACTTTGAGAGAGTAGCTCTGAATTCCTCGTCATGCTTGTATCTAAATGCGACCTCGTTCAGAGTAGCCTGCCTATGGCCTTCTGGAACTGCTACTTGTGCAGCCTGTGCCATCACCTTCCTTGTCGATATGAATACCTTATTAGCATCAGTAAGTAAATGACTCTTGGTTATCTCCATTGTCTCAGCGTCTAAAAAATTTAGACTCAACCTGGTTTATAATACTAATCTGCAAACTCTGTCAGTCTCTCTGAATATCTGCTATATGAGCTTTACTCTCTTCTTTGACAGGTACGTACATTACTTTGGCCTTGTAAGAGGTACTTCCTAGAAATCCGTCTATACTTAGTGAATTGTAACCATAGCCGTTGTCATGTACTGCAACTCCTATGCGCTCCGGCCCTGCAGTATGATATGACCTAAATTGCATAGGCAACGCAAGATATGCCTCACGCCCTATCTTTGAGAAGGATAAATCCTCAAGTATCTCGTGGAACCCATTGCTTTCAATACCCTTCTTCCCTATCCATACTATATTGTTCTCACTCAGATATGCCCTAAAATCTGAATCCGTAGTGTAATGTAGCAGGACCTCTTTCAATGTAATAATTCGGTAGCCGTCAGGAATTATCTTATGCGCATCTGCAGATACTACTTTTTGCTCAGATATCAGAACTTTATCCGAAGCTTTTATCTCTCCTCTGTTCAGTACTATCATGGTATCGGACATATTTTATATTGCGTGATTTATTAATTATCTGGCAGCAGGCGTACTTAACAGTAGATAATTTAATAAAAGAAAGCCCTGACAGGATGCCAAGGCATGCAAAAAGATAAAATCAGGCAGAAAGATTGAGCAGTACCTGGACAGTATCAGGAACAGGTATCCTCATAACCTGCCTCAGAGCCTGTTCGTTGCCCTCTATCTCGACCAGTCTGTTGTGTATTCGCATCTCCCAGTGCTCATAAGTATGGGAGCCGTCTCCGCAAGGAGTCTTTCTTGTAGCTATCTTAAGCCTTTTTGTAGGGAGAGGAACAGGGCCCTTGAATTTCACTCCGAGACCCTTTGCTATCTCTACTATCTGCTTAGCTATGACTCCTGCGTCCTTCTTGTTCCTGCTTATTATCTTTATCCTTGCTACTGGCAACAAATCACTGCTTCTTCACAACGTCGAGTATTACTCCTGCCGCTACTGTCTGTCCCATGTCCCTTATTGCAAACCTGCCGAGCTGAGGGAATTCACTGAACTTCTCAGCGCAGATTGGCTTTGAAGGCTTGACCTTTATTATGGCAACGTCACCGTTCTTTAGGAACTCCGGGTTCTTCTGCATCGTCTGCCCTGTCTTTGGATCCTTCTTCTCTACCAGTTCGACAAAGGTGCATGCTATCTGTGCTGTGTGTATGTGGAATACCGGAGTGTACCCTGTTGCTATTGCAGTAGGGTGGTTTATCACCACTATCTGAGCGGTGAACTCCTGTACCACTGTTGGAGGATTTGATGCCGGACCTACCACGTCCCCTCTCCTTATATCCTTCTTATCAACGCCCTTTATGTTGAATCCTATATTGTCTCCAGGCTCTGCCTTCTGCATTGCCTGCTGGTGCATCTCAATGCTCTTCACATCCGTCTTTACTCCAGCCGGCATTATTATTATCTGGTCTCCTGGCTTCATTACGCCTGTTTCTACCCTGCCTACAGGGACAGTTCCGAAACCTGATATGCTGTATACGTCCTGTATAGGGAGCCTTAGCGCTTTGTCTACAGGCTTGTTTGGAACCTGAAGTGCGTCAAGGGCTTCTAGTAATGTAGGACCTGAGTACCATGAGAGCTTGTCTGACTTTGAGCTTACATTATCTCCTGCCTGTGCCGAATAAGGTACAAAGGGTATCTTGTTTATATCATATCCTACTGTCTTGAGCAATTCTGAGACCTTTGCCTTTGCCTCTTCATACTTTGCCTTATCATATCCTGCAGCGTCCATCTTGTTAAGACCTACTATGAGCTGGTTTATTCCGAGGACCTTTGCAAGGTATGCATGCTCTCTTGTCTGTGCCTGAACTCCGTCAGGGCATGAGACTACGAGAACTGCAGCGTCTGCCTGGCTTGCTCCTGTAATCATGTTCTTTACGAAGTCCTTGTGACCAGGGGCGTCTATGACTGTGAAGTAGTACTTTGGAGTCTGGAACTCCCTGTGCATAATGTCTATTGTTATTCCTCTTTCTCTCTCTTCCTTGAGCTGATCCATGACGAAAGCGAACTCGAAGGTAGGTCTGTTGTACTTCGCTACCTCTTCCTTGAGCTTCTTCATATCCTGCTCTGTCACTGCCTTTGTATCAAACAAAAGTCTTCCTACAGATGTTGACTTTCCGTGGTCTATATGACCTATGAAAATCAAGTTCATGTGTGGTTTTTCTGCCATCATATTCACCTAAGTATAATATCTATTAAGTCTATAATTCCTACATTCCCAGAAACCTCATAGTAGAGGTTCCATTAAAAGGAACTGAAGAAACCAAGTATAGTATAATTACCAAGATATTTAAATCTTTCTAATTTCTTCCTCAACAAAACCAAGAGCTATCTGGAGATGGTCTTCGGTTTTGAATAATTAAGGAAGTTAGCCCTTTCTTCATCTGTTGCAGGTCTTACCAGATGTATGAAATCCTTCACCTTTATCTCAATAATCTCAGATGGTTTTACTCTTGTTCTTGAAACCCACTGATTACTGTCTATCTTTTGGAAGGTCTTAGCAGATAATTTGTAAAGATATACAGTTTCCTGTTTTGGCCATCCGCCTATCACAATGCCCTCAGGGACATCTTTGCTGAAATCCAGGGTGCTGCCCACCTCTATCCCTTTGCTTTTAAGTATACCCATGACTATGGCAAATTCGCGCTTTTCCAGTGCATATACGCCTTCGTGGCAGTTTTCAGGTCTTCCTGACACATCTGTTGCCTTGTAAGGCAGTAGGAATTCTCCAATCAGCTTCCTTGGGCTTCCGTGCCACAATGTAAGGCTCTCTTCTCCATACATGATTACATATAATCGGATTATGATATTTATATCTACAGGAATACGCTGTTGGTCTTACACTGGACGGTATTCTAAACATATTTATATGAAAGGGTTTAACCAAAGAATTAAGCAGGTAATCTGATGCTCACAAGAATAATAGATGGCTTGAACGTGCGTATGTCTGAAGGGAACAACGCGTTTGCAGACGCAGTCGTTGAGCTTCCAAAGCACATGCGCTCCTCTTTGCAACCTAGTTTCGATATGTTAAAAACAGCTTTCCTTAAGAGAGCTGAAGAGTATTCGGAATATTTTGGGGAACAGGATTCAGTGTACGAAGGGCGCATGCGCAAATCAGGATTCGTGCACGATAATATGAAGGTTCCAGATACTAAAGAGTCGATAATTCACGCATTTGGAGTTTACGAGGATATATTATGTAATTCTTGTGCAGCGCCTGTTGCAGAGCTTGGAGACAGATTAGATGCATATGGCCTGCTAGAAGGGGAACAGGGACTGGAAAACGCAAGGAAGATAATAGAAGCATTAAAAGTGTATCTGACAAAGGCATCTGATGATTTTGGCAAATTTGCCAAATCTGTTATCAAGGAGCTTGAATCTGCAGATTCAGGAGTTGCAGTAAACGAGATATTCAGCGAAACCTGCGAACACATAAGGACAAACATGAGCACTAATGACCTTGACAAAGATACGAACATAACAAAACTTGTAAACAAAATGAAAGCAGAGAGGCTTCTTCACAGGACAGAGTAAAGAAAATAGTTTTATTGATAGGACAAGCAGATAGCCCCGGCCAGATTCGAACTGGCGTCAACGGATTCAGAGTCCGCTATCCTTGACCACTAGACTACGGGGCTACAGGTATTGCTATTAAATGATTCATTTTTATATACGTTGTGCTATAAAGTTACTTGCGTGTAATTATGAGTATGTACATAAGAGAGCATGACCTTTACAAGAAAGAGATAGAAGATATAGTGATAGCAGACCTTGTTCTTGCATTTGCATTCTCAGTTATATTTGCAGGTGGCATAGGTTCAAGCTTCTCATTGCTAATATACTTCTTCCCTATGTCGCTGGTTGCAGTCTCATTATCGTTCATACTCCACGAATACATGCATAAGAAGACTGCGCAGAAGTATGGTGCAATAGCGGCATTCAAAAAATCCGACATAGGCGTACTCATAACATTGGTCTCGTCACTATTCGGTTTTCTTTTAGGCATACCTGGAGCCACAATCATATACACGAGCACATTCACAAGGAAGGAAGAGGGCATAGTCTCATTGGCAGGTCCTCTCACAAACTTCGCGGTTTTTGCAGTATTCTTTGTAGCAGGCATAGCTATCTACGGAGGTTCGTTCATATCTCATCTTCTTGTAACTTTCGGAAGTGACATACTGACTCTGCCGTATCTGGAGAATCTGATAAACCTCACGCTTCTCATAAGCATAATACTTGCTTTCTTCAACATGCTCCCTATATATCCGCTTGATGGAAGCAAAGTCTTCAGATGGAATAAGGCAGTTTATGGAGCTACGGTATTGACTATATTCGTGATACTGCTTTTCATATTCCCAGTAGCGTATCTTCTCTTCAGTTTCGTCTTCATGCTGATAATAGCCC
>JAMDBP010000038.1:573-4878 GCA_023487825.1 Candidatus Martarchaeota archaeon | reverse complement strand
TGTGCTGATATCTGGGCGATGTTTATCATTATGGCTTGCAGGTCATTGTGCTTCAGATAGTACTCCTTTTCAGGCTTTATGATTTCTATCCCGGCAGGAGCGAAGTTGAAGGAGATGTTTAGCAAGGTCCACAGATCCTTTACCAGTATGGTTACTACAGCGTTTGTTGCATATAATTCTTCTACTTTAATAGGCTCGTCTATCTCTCCGGCACAGTATATGACACCTGGAAACTTAAGCAGCCTGTTGCTTATCAGATCTGTCATAAGTGGCTGTAAGTCGTCTGCCTTCTCGCTGTGCATATCGAAATATGCCTTTGCGAGTATGCCTCCGTTCTCTATCGCTTTCCTTGTTACCTCTTCCATCTCTGATTTTGCCATTTTACAGACCTGCTTTTATCTTAGTTACAGCGTCTTCAACGCCTATCTGCACTTCTTCTCCCTTGTACATGTTCTTAAGCATTACCAATCCTGTCTGCACCTCCGATGGGCCTATTATGCATACGTATTTTATTTCAAGAGAGTTTACATACTCAAGCTGTTTGCCGAGGTTCCTTGAGGTCATGTTCAGGTCGGTATTGATGCCTGATTCGCGGAATATGTTTGCGACCTCTATGGCGTACTTCATCGCTTCCTTGCCTATGTATGCCAGATATACATCAGCATAGGTCCTGGCGCCTGATTTGGCCTCGAGGAATTCTACTACCCTGCTTATTCCTATTGAGGAACCTACTGCAGGAGTATGCACATTCGAATATTTCTCTATCAGGTTGTCATACCTTCCGCCGGAACCTATTGCAAGAGTCTTTTTCCCGGCTGCGGTAGCGGTTATCTCCCACACCATTCCGGTGTAATAATCAATGCCGCGTATTATTGACAGGTCGACCACTATTGTCCCTTTTATCTTGTATATGCCCAGAAGGGAGAGCAGCTCTCTCATATCTGAGATAGGGGCTTTTGTAGATTCTATGTTAGCCTCTATACGTGTAAGCTTCTGCTCGGTTCCCTCTTCTACCTTTATGAAATTAAGCATCTGTTCGGCCATATCCTTGTTTATTCCAAGTTCTGCCATCTGCTTCATTATCTCTTCTCCGCTTATCTTTGCAAGTTTGTCAAGTATGCGCATTGTTGGGACTTGTTTGTCTTTCGGTATGCTGAACCTGTCCATTATTGCAGATAGAATTGCACGGTGATTCAGCATTATAGTGTAGTCGGTTATGCCGAGATTCTCAAGAGCTATCGCACTTGCAGCTATTACCTCAGCTTCTGAAGATATTTCAGAACTGCCTATCACATCCACGTCTGCCTGTATGAACTCCCTGCTGCGCATGTACTGCGGTTCATCCCTCCTCCATGCTTCAGCTATCATGTATCTCTTAAAGGGCAGGGCTGTCCCTTTATTCATTGCAACGTATCTGGCAGTCGGTACCGTAAGATCGTATCTCAGCCCTGCTTCCTTACCGTCAAGAAGATAGATCTCGTTGTTGGCATCGCTCCCGTATATCTTGGAATTAAGTACTTCTGTCTTTTCTATGGCAGGAGTTGTTATCGGATAAAAACCAAACCTCCTGAAAATCTGCTCGGTCCTGGAAATTACGCCCTTTAATCGTATGCTCTCCTTCGGCCCGTAATCTCTTGTTCCTCTCGGAATTTCTAATGACATGGGTACCATTGAGTTACAGGTTATTGACTAACCACTTCCTGAATGCTTCTTTAGGAAGTGCACCTACCGACATTGCTTTTACTGTTCCCTTCTCAAAGAGAAGCACCGTAGGTATGCCCATTATATCGTACTTTTGCACGATGTCCTGGTTCTGGTCTGCATCAAGTTTGTAGAATGTAGCTTTGCTCTCGAACTCTTTCGACACCTCTTCTATCACAGGAGAGAATATCCTGCATGGTCCGCACCATGTTGCCCATATGTCTATTATGACTGGTTTGTTTGAGTGCATTACTTTCTCTTCGAACTTTCTGCCATCTAGATCTTCTATCATATATATCACCATGAATAGCAATGATAAATAGCTGAGAATAATTATAAACATTCGGATTTTACCTTTTGCAATTATATACTTTTACATATTATATACAACAGATGATGAGCTGAAGGTCTGATTGGTGATGACGATCTTGAGTGCTGATTAAATGGCAAAACTATCTAGGAAGGCTATAAAGGAGCTTGTGAAGAGCCATTTCAAGACAAGGATAACAGATAGCGGAGCAGATAAGATAGCAGCGATACTTGAAAAGGAGGCTGAGAGGATATCCGCATTTGCAGTTCAGAATGCAAAACGTTCGAAGAGGGCAAAGATAACCAAGGAGGATATTGAAGAGTATATTATAAAGAAGGGAAGCTGATGAAGTTTTTCAGGAGCGGCGATACGAGACTGAGAAGCGATTTCTATAGCAATGATGGCAAGAGGCTATGCTGTCTTATAGAGAATACGCAGAATGGCATGCTGATAACGGAATTGAATGAGAGAGGACTTGTTGAGAAGCAGGTGTATATGAAGCCTGACGATCCGTTTTATGTAAGCCTTACGAGGAATATGGAGATAGTTGATTCCGGGGAGTATAAAGGAGTGGAGATTGATGCTGTTTGCACTTCCTGCAGCGGGATGCTGGCAAGGGAACTTGACCTGGTGCACCCTTCTGTGATAAATTCAGTACCGGTAGTACCCTCGTATATATGCAGAGGATGCAGCAAGCGCTTTTACTCAATGACAGATACTTATCTGAAGAGCCTGGTTGCAAACAAGAAGGAGCTTTTTGATGAAAAGGACCTTAAGGAACTCTCTGAGAATGAGGATGCTTTCCTAAGTACCCTGCAGGAGTATATAATAAGAATTTTTGCATCCAAGAAGATTAGCAGAATAAGATGATTTAATGGGCATTATGATTTCTGAGCTTTATGGAAAGGGAGTACTCTCGAATTCAGGGAATATGCTGGGCACTATAAAGGAGGTTGTAGTAGACCTTGACAATGCTACTGTTACGCACCTGCTGCTGAGCGAGATGAGCAAGCTCACCAAGAGCAGCGACTTGCGCTCCGACTTCCTTAAGAACAGCATAGAGTACAAGAGGGTAAAGAAGGTCGCAGAGCTGGTTATAGTAGGGGAAAGGGAGAGATCTTAATCCGTAGAGACCTCTCTTACTATCGTTGACCTCTTCTTTGCAAGCACCCTGTATCCGCAGTATGGGCACCTTACAAACTTGTCTATCGACTTTACCTCTTTTCCGCAATGCATGCATATATATGCCATAAATATCACTTTTTCTTTGTCATAGATTTAAGCCATTTGACAAACTCCTTGTGCAACTGGGAGATGCTTGTGTCCATGACCCTTATCTTCATCTCTGCCTTGTATTCCTCTTCGTTAAGCATGAGTACAGGCTCGAACCTGTCAAGCCTTGCAAACTGGACCTCTGCCCAGTGTATTCTGCCATTAAGGTAATCCTTGACCACTTCATCTGTCATGGGAAGCGATGAGAAGCTGTATAGGAAGCCGTCACACCAGTAAAGAGGCATCGTGCCCGCAGGGGTAACCCTGCTGCGCATTATACTTTCCTTGTCTATCTCAAGTATGTCGTGAACGACAAGGGACTTTAGTGGTGAATAAGTTATCTCAACCATTTATCGCACCGGATTTTATCCTCTGCAGGATATGTATAGCATTCTCTCCTGAAGGAGTCTTCAGAGTGTATGCCCCTCCTGCAAATACCGCGTTGCAGTGCCTGCACTTCCATATTGCATTTCCCTGTCTCTTTACCGCAGTCCTTCCGCAGACCTCGCAAGCGTACCTTGCACTCTTGTCTGCTTGTACAGACGCCTTTCTCTTTCTCAATACTACTCCGTATCTTATACTGCTGTTTGACATATCATTCACCCAGTGCTTTTTCCATTAATGCCTTAAGATCATTGTGCTTCTCGAATGACATAGCTACTGCATCGTTGAGCTCCTGCAGAGTAAATCCTCCTCTGAGCCCTTTCTGCATCGCACGCAGCTCCTTTCCGTCATTCGCTATCGTAATCCTTGCGTCCATGAACTTCTCTTCGTTTGCATCAGGATCTATGAATACCTTTCCTGCTGCCTTTGCGAAGGTGCATGAAGTTATTATACCATTTGTCTTGAGCTTGTCTTTTATTCCTTCGCTTATTACCTTCTCCCCTTCAAGCTTTGGCATTCTTGCGCTTAATAGTGCAACTGTTGCAGCAATCGTGCCTGCATCGAAGAGATTGCCGTCGTAATTGAGCACATATATGTCAACAAAGACATCCCAGACCTTCCAATGGCCTCTTCAGACG
>JAMDBP010000038.1:0-563 GCA_023487825.1 Candidatus Martarchaeota archaeon | reverse complement strand
AAAGAGCAGATGTGTCTATTATTCCTGCTGCCCTTATGCCTCGGTCTATTACTCTTGCTATCTCTATGGCGTCAGGGGATGGAGGACCCATCTCATAGTCTGAAGAGGCCATTGGAAGCAGCTCTGCAGAAGTTATAAGGTTGCCCTCGTTTGGCTTATCGTGCATAGGCTCTCCGACAGTTATCTTTACTCCTGCCAATACCTTTGTATTGCCGAGCGTAACCTGTGCCGATCCTTCTGCATGCTCTATCACATTCTTTTCTATTTTTATATCTCTGTATTCGTTCAGAGCTCTTCCGAATTCTCGCTTGTTGTTTGCTATCAAATCGGATATGAACTCCTTTGTCGCTGAGGGTATGTACATAAAATCATCTCTCGTATCTCTCTATTATCTCCTGGTAAGGCCTCCTTATGGCTGCGGCCTGTATCTCGTGTATCTTCTTGCCTGCTTCCAGTATCATCTCCATCGCTTCCTTGAACTGCTCCTTTGTAAAGGAACCGTCCATCTGCAGCAGAAGAGCCTCGTTTGTAAGCGGCTTGATCGCAACCGGCATGTCTGCATG
>JAMDBP010000033.1:3621-4894 GCA_023487825.1 Candidatus Martarchaeota archaeon | reverse complement strand
CTTTGTGGATGTGCTTGAGGAGCACTCTTGCAGCGGTATCAACTCCGATTCCATAAACTGACAATGCGATAACCGCGCGGTTTCCATACTCTTTTATCAATCCAGCTTCCTTTACAATACTTGTGTAAATCTTTGCATCTCCCCTGTTTAATGGCCTTCCTTCTATACGTTTGTTTATAACGGCAACCTTCTCATCGTCATATATAACTACCATCGGGCTTCCGCACTTCTTGCACTTTATGCTCTTATCGCTATCAAAGTCCATCTTCTCTTCAAAAGCATAGCCGCAGAATAAACAAACGTATAGAAGGCTCTCTTTGGCAAGCTTCTCCTTAAGCCTCTCTACGGCATCCTCTTTGCCAAATTCAGGGGAAAGAAGCTCAGAATAGCTGTATGCAGACTGTATTATCTCCCTGGTAAGCGGCGAACCTGTGGAGTACATAAACTCAATTTTTATTTCACCCTTCCTTAGTCCATGTGCAAACGCGTTGACAGATTCTAAATCGAAATAATTTTTTCCAAGCTCTCTTACCACTTCCTCCATCACTACCGAGCCGTCATAGAAGTTCATCACTCTGTCTATCGCTCCTCTTCCGGTCTTTGCTCCCTTGTCTATTATCCCAAAAAGAGTGGCAATCTTGACAAACCTGTACCTGAAAAGGTCAGAGCCGCGTATAAAATTAAGCGAATCAAGCCTTTCCATATGCGCTATCTCCAACATTGCCTTTTTGACATCGGGTTTCCTGAAATTAAGACCGAACTCCAGCACAATGGCGTAAGGAGTAGCCTTTGCTGTAACGCGCCCTCCTGACGAATATGAACAGACATACGAAAGCAGGCGTGCAAGCAGCTCGTTGCCAAGTTTTCCCAGGGCAACATACACTATCGCATAATCCTCTAATTCCTCTACTATGATCCTAGTGCCGCTGGGAACAAAGAAAGAGCGCTGCTTTTCTATAAATGTTTCAGCCCTGGTCTTTGCATGAGAATCAAAGAAAGCGGCATTCCTACCCAGTCCTTTTTCAATGAATCCGAATGCCTTTTCTGCAGTCTCTTTGGAGACAGGTATATCCTCCCCTTCCCAGTCTGGAATAGTTGCTTCTACTCTCTCCCCAGGCTCAACAAATATCGTGCCCTCATCAATGCCAACTACTCTCCACGGCATGCCCTTGCTTATGAAATATGACCCTTCATCTATGTTGGAATAGACAAACTTCTCATCAAGATAGGATATGATCCTGTTTGTGACCGCATTCTTCACTGGGAAACGTGA
>JAMDBP010000033.1:0-3611 GCA_023487825.1 Candidatus Martarchaeota archaeon | reverse complement strand
GTATGATGTTCTTATAAAAATACCTCCTTGACCTCCTGCCTATGGATATCCTGCCATCTCTGATATTGATTATGCCTATGCTCTCGGCAAAGGCGATGATGCCTTGAAACTTTTCAATTTTCATCTTCCTGAAGCAGGCCGACCTGTTTATTATTCTGAATGCAGTCAAATGATCTATCTCTCCATACTCAAGCGCCATGCCGCTAAGCTGGTTAACCAAAACATCATACGGATTCTCTTCTATACTGCTCTTCTCAAAACTGCCTGCAAGGGCATTATCCAAGATGGCGGCGGCTTCAAGCGCCTCAAGATTCTCCGAGACTATTATGCTGCCTTTTGATACCCTGCCAACACTATGTCCTCCTCTTCCGATACGCTGTATAAGGCGGGTCGCCCTTCTTGGAGAACCGTACTGTATGACAAAATCGACCTTGCCTATGTCAATTCCAAGCTCAAGCGAGCTCGTCGCCACTATCGCCTTGAACCTCCCCTCCTTGAATCCTGATTCGGTAGCTATTCTCTCCTCCTTCTCGATGGATCCATGATGCACGCTCAAAGGCCCAAACTCTATTTTCTTATCGAGATAAAGGAGCTTCCTGCCAAGCGCCTCAACCGCCTGCCTGGTATTTGCAAACACTATCGTTGCATCAGATTCCTTTATCAACGATGCAATGCGGTATATTCTCGCAGCAGCAGCCTCATCTATACTGAAGAACTCTTTTATCCCTTCAGAGTCCTTGGCCTTTTCAGGCATCTCTATCTTTATATCAAATGTCTTTTCAGTGTCAGATCCTATGACTATATGCTTCCTTTCAGAAAAGATGAACCTGCACGCCTCGTCAAGATTGCCTATGGTCGCACTTATGCCTATTCTCTGGAAGCCAGGCGCGAGCGCCTCAATCCTCTCCAAAGCAACGGAGAGCTGTGCCCCTCTCTTATTGTAGTATAACTCGTGAAGTTCATCTACCACAACCACCTTGACATTCTTCAGAGAATCCCTGAGTCTTTTAGAAAGGAAGAGGTTCTGAAGAGTTTCCGGAGTAGTAACCAGTATCTTCGGGGGCTCTTCTGCCTGCTCTCTCCTCTCCTTCAAGGAGGTATCTCCGTGCCTAACTGCCATCGTTACTCCAGAAGCGCTTGATAGAGTCTCTAGCCTTTTCAGCAGATCTCTGTTAAGTGATTTAAGAGGAGTTATATACAAGGCAAATATCCCGTTCTCATGCGTCTGCGCCATCTTCAGAATAGGGAGAAAGACCGCCTCAGTCTTCCCGCTTCCAGTAGGTGCAGCTATGATGCAGTTCTTTTTTCCTTCTATTTCCTCGAAAGACCTTTCCTGGATCTGGGTGAACGCACCATACTTATCCAGAAAAAGCGAGAATGGATCCATCATAAGATTAGACTACATATGCGCTTCCGTTCGCCTGGAGCCTTGTCCTGTTAAGGGTATAATTGAGCGTTAAGCCCAGGTACAGGTTGAATGGCACGCCGTATATCTTAGTTCCGTTGTAATACGTGCATCCCACGCTAAGATTTGCAGCTTGTTTAGTCTTCAGCGTGTAGTTTACCTTTGTGAAGAGCAGCGAAGGCGATTCTGCGAAACAGCTTCCCGCAGTCAACGAAACTGTGTTATTGAGATTGTTTATCACATTGAAATGTAGTGTGCTGTTTGAAAACGTTACGTCTGTGCAGTTGAATCCTTCTACAAAACCGCATTGACTCTGTATTCCTGGAAGGAAGACAAGGGACTTTGCACTGCTATTGTAAAATGATGCATGTATCAGGCCTATGGCCTCTGGGACAGTTTCCAACAAATCCGATGTACTTGAAAGCGAATAGTCAGTATAATTGACTCCACCAACATATGCGCGTGTTGAAACCAGAGAGTAATTCCCTATCTTGCCAGAGACAGGAAGATCATATGTCGAGCAGTAAGATGTATCTGATATGTTGTAAATTGCTCCATAACAAACGAGCAATGGGTTGGTAAGGTTAGTCGATATCTGTATGTAATGTATGCTGTTGTTCATCTCCAGAAGCTCTCCATGGCTGAAAACATTGCCGACGAAACCTGAATAGTTGCCTATTACAGTGGCGTTAGCTGCAAAAGAGTCATTCCTGAATTTTATGTTCTGCATTTCCGGAGTGTAATACGAAGCCGGAGCATGTTCCAATATTGAAGTGCAGTTTTCAGTGCCGTTTGTGCCTATCATCTTTATCCATCCGCCACTATACCAACTGCACATTGTCGATATGTTGCTGAGTTTTACGAAAGTAACCTGCGTTCCGTTATAAGTAAAGTTATGATGTGCAAGATCTTTGTATCCGGCAGCATATACAAAAGCCGAGGGTTCAAGATAGCCTTTCAGCCATATTGAAGAGATTGCGTTATTTCCTGAATATGCTCCGTTAGAGTACGCCATCTCGTTTATGTAAGTGCCTGCAATGCTTGTAATCGGGTACAGGAATCCATTCAAAGCGCTGATGTTGGAAAAGACCATCGGGGAAGAAGAGAAGTTTGTGTAGAAGAAGGAATCTGTAACTACTCCTGAGCTTTTCAGATTTGCGTAAGAGCCTGAGACCAGTCCATTTCTTGCTATGTAAGAATACGGGGCAGGCGATTCGCTGTTGCTTACTACAAAGCTTGCATTTGCCTGTGCCTGGGCCCTGTCCGATATGTCAAAGACCCTTCCAGGGTCTGCAACGACAGAAACGTTGTACATGCCTGACTTTGCAGGAGTGTAATTGAAAGGTATGATCGCTGTCTTTCCTATAGGTATATCAAGTTTGTATGTGTTCTTCAGGCTTCCATTCATGTAAAGCCCAAAATCAAGGTTGGATATGGAAGAACCTCCTGTATTAGTAACGACTATAGGCATTACGACATTCTGGTAAGGGTAAATATTGGCGTCAAGCCTTGTCTTGTTGAAAGATACGGTTAACTGGTAAGATGCGGTGTAATAGAACCTGTAGTACAGAGCCCCAGCTGCAATTATCACGAAAATCGCAATCCATATGTATATCTCATTCTTCATAGAAAAAGCACCATCTCAATTCTTGCTGCTTATCTCCTTTAATACTTCTTTTATGTTGATGAATACATCTTTATAATAGCTCTCAAAAATATTGAAGTTCCAGGGTTCATGGGCCATTCCAGGTGCGGAAGCGCCCCTCTTGAAGTAAAAACGGCCATCAGAATTGTCTACAAGCCCCATCTTCTTCATGCGCAGGAGATGGTATCTGAGTGTCTTCTCGTTCATAGGCTCCCACCTGCTGCTTATGTAATCAAGAAGGTCTGGTACCTTTGGATCCTGCTTCTTGTTAAACTGGAAGTTGAGCATAGCATCAAGTACCGCTACAGCAGATAGTCTGGACTCTCCTGGGTTTATTATGCCCAAAGAGAGGGCAAGCCACCTTAGAGCGGAGCGTTTTGTCTCAAGCACCTCCTTGGTAAGCCTCATCTTCCTCAGTGTAAGCTCCCCTTCTATCAAACTGCTTTCATTAAGTTCCAAAGAATCTCCTGTTATAAACAATAAGGATTATAGATAATATCTTATATAATTTTGCTACCATTTAATATTACTCATTTTAACAGGAGATTCTTTGGAACTTAA
>JAMDBP010000015.1:4122-4930 GCA_023487825.1 Candidatus Martarchaeota archaeon | reverse complement strand
AATGGCAGCATGCACTGAGCAACGATTACCTGATGGAGCATATAATAAATCCTAGAGGCAGCGTACGTGATGTCACCTTCCTGCCCGGGCCCATAGGTTATACCAACAATTACGGAGGGACTGCAATAATAACGCTTGATTACTGGGTGAATAACGTGACAAACGTACAGAATATCGCACCAAGAGAGTTTGAGTATACCTTCAACGACTCGGTGCTTAATTTCCAGCACACCTCAAGCGGAGAGGACCTTCCGCCCAACACAAGATTCAACATAATAATTCCAAAAGGCACGGATGCAATATCTGTGTATCCATCTCCTGACTTTCCAAATCCAAGCTTCACGGGCAATTATACAGGGCATGTGCTCTTCTCATGGTTTGAGAGCGAGCCTCTGAATAAATTTACCTTTGCGTATACGCAGCAGCAGTCTATGCAGGCAGAGGTACTTGCGTACTTCACTGGAATTTACTATAGTTACACTGCAGAGATTTATCTGGCAGTAATTGTCGCTGCGGCTGCCGTAGGGATTTATGCGTATAGGAAGCTGAGATAAGGTGTGTGTTTTTGCATAATTATGAGATTAAGGTGCTTCACTTATTGGCAAGAACGGAGAGTGCAACCCTTGCAGAAATTGAGAAGCATACTGAACTTAACAAGGATCAGGCCCTTTGGGCGCTTCACGGCCTTGAAGACAAGGGTTTTGTAAAAGTGCACTACAAGGAAAAACATAGGATAACCCTTACTCCGGAGGGGAAGAAGTATGCTGAGAGCGGGCTTCCTGAAAGCAGGCTGCTTCTGAGAATAGGT
>JAMDBP010000015.1:2768-4112 GCA_023487825.1 Candidatus Martarchaeota archaeon | reverse complement strand
GAACAGCAGCGAAGACAGGATAGGATTGCAGTGGCTCATGAGAAAGAAGCTTGCATACGTAGATAACGGTAATCTGAAGATAACAGGTACAGGAGAGAGCGCTTTGAAGAAGGAATTCCCTGAAGAGCGTCTGCTACGGGCGATAGCAAAGGATATTGAACATGATAAACTTGCATCTGAGTACGGAGAGGAATTGGATACCCTGAAGAGGAGGGGGCTTTTGGATATTGAGAATGTGAATGAGTTTGAAAAGGCAGAGATAACCAAGAAAGGGATTGAAGCTGCCGGCGATTCGTCTGAAAAAAAGGACGAGATCGGAAGCGTTGACCGCGAGATGATTGCCAAGATGGGCTGGAAGGGCAGGAAGTTCTCCGAATATGATGTATCTGCAAAGGTGGGGCGGGAATTTGCAGCAAAGAAGCATGTGTTAAAACAGACTATTGACAGGATAAAGGATGCTTACCTTGCGATGGGCTTCAAGGAGATATCCGGCCCTACAATCGATTCTGCATTCTGGGTATTTGATTCACTCTTCGTTCCACAGGATCATCCTGCAAGGGATAAGCAGGATACCTTCTTTCTGGAAAACCCAAAGGAGTTGGAGATAAAGGAAAGGGACTATGCCAAAAAGATAAAGGAAGAGCATGAAAAATCATGGAAGTACGCGTGGGACATAGATAAGGCAAGGCAGAGCGTCCTTAGGACCCATACTACAAGCGTATCCGCAAGATTCGTTCAGGAGGCGATTGCAAAGATAGCGTCTGAGGAGAGCGATGAGATGCTTCCGTTAAAGGCCTTCTCGATCGGAAGGATATTCAGGAATGAGAATATTGATTATAGGCATCTTGCGGATTTCTACCAGCATGATGGCGTGATAGTAGGCAAGGATCTGACCATGGCAAACCTTTTTGATACCCTGATAAAGATATATGCGAAATTCGGGATAGGGATAAAGTTCAAGCCGTCATACTTCCCTTTTGTAGAGCCTGCAGCCGAATTCTATGGCTACTCTAATGTGACTAATGAATGGGTAGAGCTTGGTGGCTCAGGAATAATGAGGAGCGAGGTGACAGGGATTTCAAGAAGCAAGATAAGCGTGCTTGCGTGGGGGGCAGGCGTGGAACGCATATTGCTCATGAACAAGGACAATGGGATAAAGTCAATAGCGGAGCTCTACAACAACGGAATAGGCTTTGCAAGAGATATGAGGTATGTATAGATGCCGGTAATGAAGATAAACAAGAGTTATCTCAGTTCACTCTTAAAGCTGAAGATAAGTGACGAGCAGTTGAGGGACCAGATATTGAAGCTGGGACTTGAAAGGTGCAGTTCTATATCAATCTC
>JAMDBP010000015.1:0-2758 GCA_023487825.1 Candidatus Martarchaeota archaeon | reverse complement strand
TTCTATCGAGTCATAATCGTGTATTCCAACAGCTATCTTCTTGACCCAGTAGGAATAGCAAGAGCTTTGCGCTACTTTATGCATAAGAGCGATAAGTTCCATTACAAACTTGGGAGCGGTAAACCGGAGATGACAATAAATGTTTCCAGCAGCGTAAAGGGCGTAAGACCATTTATTGCAGGGATGGTAGTCAAAGGGATAAGATTCGATGATATATCGCTGCAGCAGCTAATGGCATTCACGGATAAGTTCTGCGATACGTTCGGAAGGGAGAGGAAGAAGATAGCTGTTGGAATACACGATTATGACTCGATAGAAAAAGCGGATCTCTCATACACACTTTCAAAGGATGGCAGTTTCGTTGCTCTTAATTCGAAAGAGCGGGAGAGCTTCAGCAGCATTCTGAAAACCAACAAGAAGGGCATCGATTATGGAGAGTCAATAGCGTATGGAGGATCAGGATATCCTGTGCTGAAGGATTCCAAAGGTATCCTTGCCCTGATACCTATAATAAACTCGGAGAGGACCAAGGTTACAAAGTCCACGAAGAACCTCTTCGTTGACGTGACTGGAAATTCCGAGTATGCGATTGGCAAAAGCATCGATATGCTTGCCGCGATGTTCATGGATATGGGTGCAACTGTCTGCCCTGTAATCACAGCTTATGGAAGCTCTAAGAAGACGTATCCAATGATGGATTCAGATTATATCTCAATAGCACTTGAGGATATATGGAAGAGCCTTGGAGTTAAATTTGACTACAGGGCAGCGATATCGCTTGCAAACAAGATGGGTTATGAAGCCGCATCCGTGGGCAAGAAGATAAGGTTCAGTATTCCCGAGTACAGGATAGATATAATCAACGAACAGGACATAATTGAGGACATGGCCATTGCATACGGCTATGATTACATACAGCCGATAGGATTGCCCAGCTATAATGCAGGATCGCTTGAGAGTACAACGCTGATGAACAGGAATCTGGAGAGCATGATGACAGGCATGGGATTCACGCAGGTCATGAATTCCTATCTTACAAATCCGTCTGTTAATTATGAGAAGATGGAGGTAGAGAAAAACAGGGATGAAGCGGTGGCTATTACAAACTCGGTAAATTCTTCGGTATCGATGCTTAGAACATGGCTCCTCCCTTCCCTGATGGGAAATCTGTCAAGATCCCAGCATGAAAAGATGCCGCACAGGCTATTTGAACTGGATATGGCATTTTCCGTGAATGCATCAAAGAAGGTAAGTGAGGAGTATCGCATTGCAGCCGTCGTGTCTGACCCTAAGGCCAATCTTAATGACATAAAAGCTGTTTTGGAAGAGTTAATGTACCTTAACAGGATAAAATACACTGTATCTAAATGCTCGCATGGAAGTTTTATAGAGGGAAGATGCGGGGAGATAAAGGTTGATGGCAAGGGCGTCGGATTCTTCGGCGAGATACATCCGAAGATACTGAACAACTTTTCTATAGATGAACCTGTATCAGCATTTGAGATAAATCTTCATGGGCTTGGGATCTACTGATTCTTTCCTCTCTCCTTTATGAAGTCGGCCTCATCAGATTCCAGATTGAAGTGCTTCTCCATGAATGCCATGGTCTCATCCTTGCCGTATGAGCTCTCTCCGCTTTCCATCATCAGCTTCAGCAGAGGCATGTAGCCATTTACTATCTCCTTCTTGTTCACATGGAATACTGGAGAGAGCTTCCCTGCTATCTCCTTGATGTACTGGCGCTCCGCTTTTGTAGTGCTGAGGTACCTTATCACGCTTGGGAATAAGTACGGGTTTATTGTGCTTATATATCCAGTATTCTGAAGACTTACGCCTCCTGACATGAGGTCATTCGAATATCTTAGATAGCCGTAGTAGTTCGTGCGTGTCGCATTGTTGTTGAACCTGCTTGCAAGGGCAAGTACAGAGTATGCATTTGCTACATCCTTTTTTGACAGATATCTTACAGGTATGTTCTGGTCCACCCATTTCAGAAGCATGTCCTTGTCTATTCCTGAAGCAAGGGCCACGTTTCTTGATGCGAGTTTCTTTGAGGTGAATATCTTATCCAACACGGCAAAGGTCTCTACCTTCCTGTCCCTCATTCCAAGGTGCTCCAGCAGTTCAGGACTTGCATTTACCATCGCTTCGAGATCGTTTAGCGCAGCTCTTACATCCCCGTTCGCCCTGTTTGCTATTATGTCTACCGTTGCCTTGTCCATCGATATGCCCTCCTTTGCAAGTATGTTGTTCATCAGTGATACCACATCGTTTGCACTTGGTTTCTTGAACTCTATCCTTTCCACATACTCCCTTAGGAAGACGAGGCTCCTGCTCCAGTAATCGTTTGCAGTGAGTATGACCGGGCATTTTGATTCTCTGAAGAGCTTTGTCAATATGCCTTCTATGCCCTTGTCAAACCTTGCAGATATCTCATCTATTTCATCGAATATGACTATGATCTTGCTCCCGAAGAGATTCCTGGAGGTTGTTGCAGGGAGAAGCCTTTTCTGAAGCGTTTCAGCGTCTCGATAGTCGCTTGCATCAAATTCTATTATCTCAAAACCATTAGAATATGCAAATGCATGCGCAGCTGCAGTCTTTCCTGTCCCCGTCGGCCCGTATATCAGCAGCGGCCTTTGCTTCTTGCCGGATTGCACTTCTGCACCGTAATTTATCAGCCTGTCAATCTGGTTCCTATTACCAATAATCATGTTGAGCGTAATAGGAGCATATTTCTCGCAGAATGAGGGCATAG
>JAMDBP010000041.1 GCA_023487825.1 Candidatus Martarchaeota archaeon | reverse complement strand
AATTCATGGTGAAAAAATGGCTGAAGAACTGTTGATAGATCAGAACGTTTACCTAGAGGCAGGAATACACATAGGGACAAAGATAAAGACCCCTGGGATGAAGAAGTTTGTTTACAAAGTTAGGGAAGATAGGCTATATCTTCTAGACCTTAATACAATAGATGGCAGGATAAAGGCAGCGGCATCATTGCTTGCACAATACGACCCTAAAGAGGTCTTAGTTACAGCTTCGAGGATATATGCGGTTGCAGCTGCTGAGAAGTTCGCAGAGATAACAGGGGTAAAGGTAATAACTGGCAGAGTGATGCCTGGAATCCTGACAAATCCTAACCGTGAGGATTACATGGAACCCGAGGTCATACTTATAAGCGATACAAGGAACGAGAAGCAGGCTGTGAAGGAAGCGAGCGAGACAAACATACCGATAGTGGCACTCTGCGATACGGACAACTGGATAAAATTTGTTGATCTGGTAATACCTTGCAACAACAAGGGAAGGAGGTCGCTGGCGCTTGTCTATTATCTGCTTGCAAGACAGTTCCTGAAAGAGAAAGGGTTAATAAAATCAGATGAGGAATTCAAGTACAAAGTCTCCGATTTCGAAGCGAAGATGGAGATGAAGGCGAAGTAATTGAATCAGAAAGTTTTGAAGGGGCAGGCTGCCGTAGACTTCATGTCGTCGTACGGCTTTGCCATACTTGTCATACTAATAGCCATAGTGATAATATACGAAGTTGGATTCGGAAGCGTCTATGGCTTCACTCAGAATACATGCACCGCACAGCCTGGATTCAGCTGCAATTACATAAACATGAACGCTTCCGGATTGCTGACGATTAAGATGTCACAGAGCGTAGTTACAAACATGAAGATAAACGGCTTCGCGTGTACGTCGCAATTGAATTCTACAGGCACAGGTCCAGAGTATGGAAATACGGGAGTTACTCCATCTAATTCCTTCTATCCTTCTGGAGATAGCCCAGTAGGGAACACCTTATATGGCAGCTCTGAAGGAACCTTTTACATTTATTGCTATGGAGTATCGGGAAAGCTAAGCGGCGAGGTCAGCAAACCGGTCATAGCTTATATTTTCCTGAATTATACACCACCAGGGTATCAGCCGACAACGCAGTTGATAATAACCTATGATGGCGCCTATACCTGAATGCGCACATATGTATTTTATTGGTTGAAGAGGAGCATGGCTTCGTATCTTGAGAACCTCTCCAGCTTACCGCCGCACCTGCACATGAAATCCGCGTCCTTGGCCGAGTCATAAGGGTATATTACCTTATAATCCTCGAAGCAAGAAGTACAGGTGAAGAACTGCATCTCCTTCCTTCCGTACCTTTCCCCCATGAAGCTATATTTGGCATGATAGGTTTATCAGGCTTACTAAAACATACGTTTATCTGCGATTAAAGATAAAGCTTATAAATTGGAGTTTTGCCTGAATATTACTGTTGATATGAACACCGTAATATCTGAAAAGAGTGTCTCTAAAGCAGGTGCTGCTGGGATACTTTCCGAAAGCAGCATTAACAGAAGGGATTATGGATATAGAGAGGCGATTAGGAAAGCGATGCTGTGGTCAGGTCTTGGTCAGCTGAAAGACGCAGAGAAGAACGGAGTAATAAGCCATAAGATAGTAGAGACTCTCCGTAATTCCATAAGGGATTGATAAGATTACCTCTGTGAAGGATCTCAGTCTACCCTAGTGAATAGAGGAGCGCCTTTCTTTGGCAGATAGCCTATTTTTGAGAATCTGCAATCCTCCAGCCTGCCGAGAGGTATTCCAAGCTGTTTGTTTATTTTATCTGCAGTCTCCGGCATGAATGGAGAGATCAATATAGCTATGATTCTGCATGCTTCCACCGAATTGTATAAGGCATTTGAAAGCGCCTCCCCTTTCAGTTCCCATGGCTTGGTATCGTTTATATACTTGTTAGAGGCTTTTATGAACCGCCATAAGGTCTCTAGTGCCCTGTAGGTATCATATCTGTCCATCTCATCCTGGAAGGTCTTCAGTTCGAGGCTCTTTTCTAGTTCGGGACTTCCTTCCAACTTGCCTTCATATTTCTCCGTCATGGTAAGTACTCTGTATACAAGATTTCCAAGATCTGATGCGAGCTCGTTGTTGTTCCTCGCTTTGAGCAGTTGCTCTGAAAAATCACCGTCGTCACCTAGCGGCATCTCCCTCATGAGAAAGTACCTGAGTGCATCTACAGAATATTTGTCTGTCAGCTCCAGAGGGTCCGTAACATTTCCAAGAGACTTGGACATCTTCTTTCCTTCAACGATATAATGCCCAGTTACAAGTACTGATTTTGGGGGCTTGAATCCTGCAGACATGAGCATTGCTGGCCATATGACAGAGTGGAACCACATTATGTCCTTGCCTACAATATGTACGTCTGCAGGCCAGTACTTAGGTTCAGAGGCAGGCCATCCAAGAGCAGACAGGTAGTTGATAAGCGCGTCTACCCACACATATATGGTATGCTTCTCGTTGAACGTAAATGGTATTCCCCATTTTACCGAGGGTCTGGTAATGCTCAGGTCCTTAAGTCCTTCCTTAACCCTGTTAACAATCTCAGATGTTCTCTTCCTTGGAAGTATGAAATCCGGGTTTTCAGAATAATATTCAAGGAGTTTGTCCTGATATCTGGAGAGCCTGAAGTAGTAGGTCTCTTCCTTGAGCTTCTTTACCTCCCTTCCGCATTCCGGGCATCTTCCGTCTATGAGCTGTGATTCAGGAATGAAGGTCTCATCCGGAGTGCAATACCAGCCTTCATATGTGCCTTCGTATATGTCGCCATTGTCGTGCATCAGCTTTATGAAGTGCCTTACAGCATCCTCATGGCGTTTTTCTGTTGTTCTTATGAAATCGTCGTTGGAGATGTTAAGCTTCTTCCATGTCTGCCTGAAGTTTTCCGAAAGCCTGTCAACATGTTCCTGCGGGGATAATCCTTCTTCTATAGCTTTCTTCTCCACCTTCTCTCCGTGCTCATCAGTACCAGTAAGGAAGAAGGTGTCATCGCCTTTTAGCCTGTGCCATCTTGCCAGCACGTCAGCTATAGTCACGGCATATGTATGGCCTATATGCGGCTTCCCGTTCATATAGAATATCGGCGTAGTTACGTAGAATCTCGGCATGTTGATACGAATCTAATTATACGCTCAGTTATAAAGCATTTTCTTAGAAAAGCGCTCTTTTGGTGAATATAGATGAATAGTGGAACTGCACCGGTGAGTGCAGTTAGTTATATAAAATATTGACATTGAGTTATAATTAGTCAGGCTGATTTTATGGATGTTATAGAAAAGGAGCAGATAGAAGAAAAGTTCCTTGAGTTTTACAATTCCTATTATATTGACGGGATAAACGAGCTGTATCTGGAGTACCCTGAGAAACGGAGCATAGACATAGATATAGGCAATCTTGAAAAGTTCGATATTGACCTGGCCACGGAGCTCGTAAATGATCCTGATGCGATGCTGCCGGTTGCAAATTCCGCACTTGCAAAGCTAAATCCTCATGAAAAGGCGAAAGAACAGGCACATGCAAGGTTCTTCGGATCTAGTGCGGATTCACCACTTATACAGAATGTGGGTTCTGAATATATAGGCCGCATGATTACCGTTGACTCGCTGGTCGTCAAGCGTTCAGAAATAATACCAAAGATAAGCTTCGCAACTTACAAGTGCATGTTCTGCGACACTGTAATAAAGGAGCAGATAACGAAGGAGGAGGTTCCTGAGGTCTGTCCGCAGTGCAAGAGGAAGGCGCTGAAGCAGATAAATAAAGAGTCGGAATTCATAAACATGCAGAGG
The DNA here is from genome assembly GCA_023487825.1 of Candidatus Martarchaeota archaeon. The sequence goes on along the minus strand of JAMDBP010000041.1, from coordinate 1,323 downwards.
ATTGCGGTTCAGGATCCGCTTGAAAAGTTGAAAGGTTCCACTCCCACATGGCAGCTTGAGGTGTGGCTTGCTGATGACCTTGTCAATACAGTTCTTCCTGGAGACAGAGTGGAGATAACTGGCGTTCTGAGGATAAGGCCTAGGCGCGCTTTCCGCGGAAAGGAGGATAAGCTGCTCTTCACCGTTTTCTTCGAAGCAAATGCGATAATACATAAGCAGAAAGAATTTGCGGAGCTTGACATAACTGATGAGGATGAAAGGCAGATAATAGAGCTTTCAAAAGATCCCAGAATATTCGAGAAGATTGCAGAATCTATAGCTCCTTCAATATACGGACATGATGACATAAAGAAGGCCCTTGCCCTCCAGTTGTTCGGCGGCGCTCCTGACAAGCAGCTGATAGACGGAGGGATGATAAGGAGCGATATACACATACTGCTTATAGGAGATCCTGGAAGCGCAAAGACAAGACTTCTGCAGGCTGTGACCAGCCTTGTGCCTAAAGGAATATATGTCAGCGGAAAGTCTACAAGCGCAGCAGGTCTCACCGCATCTGCAGAGCGTGATGAGTTTTCTGAAGGCGGCTGGACGCTTAAGGCAGGCGCTCTTGTACTAGGGTCAGGGGGAGAGGTCAGCATAGACGAATTCGACAAGATAGGAGAGGATGATAAATCGGCGCTCCATGAAGCCCTTGAATCGCAGACGATAAGCGTTGCTAAGGCAGGAATAGTTGCAAGGTTCTCTACAAAGACTTCGGTGCTTGCAGCTGCAAACCCGAAGTACGGAAGGTTTGAGACTACGGCGTATCCTGTTGATCAGTTCAACATACCGGCACCGCTCATGTCAAGATTTGATCTTATATTCCCGATAAGAGACGTTATGGACGAGGAGCAGGATAAGAGGATAGCAAAGCATATACTGATGCAGCATGAAGTTGCAGGAAATTCAAATGCAGGTATAACGATTGCGTTTGATGAGCTTAAGAAACCGCCAATGGACTATGAGATACTTAGAAAGTACATAGCTTATGCAAAGAGGCATGTGAAGCCTAGGCTTACCCCGGAAGCATCTGCAAGAATAGAGAATTTCTACATACAACTTAGATCCAGAGGTGCAAAGCAGGGAACCACCCCGATAACCGCAAGGCAGATAGAGGGACTTATAAGGCTTGCAGAGGCAAGCGCAAAGTCAAAGCTTATAGACACAGTGTCTGATAAGGATGCTGAATTATCCATAAAACTGTTTGATTATATGCTGAGCACATTGGGAGTGGATAGCGAAGGCAGGAGAGACATAGACGTCATAATGGGCATACCTAAGGAG
>JAMDBP010000020.1:11307-24125 GCA_023487825.1 Candidatus Martarchaeota archaeon | reverse complement strand
GGCGCCATTCCTGAAGACTGGAAGTACGACCCTGAGAAGGCAGCATTGATTGTAAAAGGTAGCTGATGATGGCACAGAAGAGCGCAGAGAAATGGAAGATGAAGAAGTGGCTTGAGGTCTACTCTCCGAAGGTATTTGGCGAAGCGTCGATAGGAGAGATACCTGCAGATGAAGAGGAGAAGGCACTCGGCAGGATAATAGAAGTGAACATGTCATGGCTTACGCACAAGCCCGAACACTCCTTCCTCTCCGTAGGACTGAGAGTGACTGACGCAAAGAACAACGCTGCACACACAGAGTTAGAGTTCATGGAGCAGATGTTCAGCTACACGCACTCCCTTGTAAGGAGGCATTCAAGTGTCATATACACAATGGATAAGTTTGCCGACAAGGAGGGCAAGCCCGTTGTCGTAAAGCTTATCGCAGTATCATTCTCAAAACTTGCCACTCCTAAGAAGAGCCAGATAAGGAAGAAGCTGCAGGAATACTGCAAGGAGTATATATCGGGCAAGAACAAGGATGAGATAATAAAAGGGGTTATGGATAACTCGCTGCAGTCAGGCGCAAGGGATGCGGTAAAGAACATAACAAGGATGGCAAAGCTCGAAGTAAGGAAGCTTGAATTCTGATCTTTCCGTTATCATTTGCCTGGTCTGAATTTTTATACCTAGTATTAGCGTGTTTTATGTTCAGCTTCAGCCCTTGGCTCTGGATTTTATGAACTCGCTTAGGACCACTGCGTTATTGTGCTCCGTATCCTTTGCAGCATAGAGCAGAGTGACATCATTCTTCTCAACCATCGCCAATATGTCCTCTGAGCGCTTGTTCTCCTCCAATTCCTTCATATACTTTGCCTTGAAGGATTCCCATTTCTTAGGGTCATGGTCGAACCACAGTCGAAGCTCATTGCTCGGCGCTATATCCTTCATCCACACGTCTACATTTGCAGTGCTCTTCTTGACTCCGCGTGGCCATAGCCTGTCAACAAAGACCCTCTTCCCATCGGTTATGCTTGCCTTATCGTAGATACGTTTGACTCCTACTAACACGATTGGCACCTGATTTTATTTTGCTGCCTTTCATTTATATAGTTATTGTAGAAACCCAGGCCTTTTTCGTCATTTAACAGAGAGTAGGGAAAAATAGGAACACATGCTTTTTCTGCCAGCCATGCGTTAGCCTTTCTCTAAACACGTCTGCAATGATTAACATGCAGACTATCAGTAGATCAAATAGATTAGATAAAGATAGAGGTAAGGAGAGCCCTTACCTCAAAAAAACTCTTTTATGATACAGGATGCCAAGGAGACGTTAATGTCTCACCGGTGAAGGAACAATAATACGGGTTGCTGTTGGATGTTCCTGTACCTAGATTTCCTGTTGCAGGTTCAAAAGAGCTTATCAGAGAACCTAGACCTCCTATTATAGTTCCAAAATACGAGCCAAACACGCCATGGCATGTCCCTGCCTCATTTGCCTGGTTGTATCCTGGAGACTGCAGTGTTCCTTGTGCAGATACCATGCTGAACAGCATGGTTATTGCCAATACTGATATTCCTATCGCTGTTGTCTTATTCATAGACTCACCTTTACCCTGTATGCCGGACAGATTTATTATATACTGGGTTTTAGTGGAACTGCGGCAGTTATACGATTTTGTATATGATATCTCTGTTCAGGAATGCGCATGGAGATTTATACTGTACAGCAACTGAGCTTGGAGACATCCTGGTAAAAAGCCATTGCAGCAAGCTTAAGGCTCTCGCTCAGTGTTGGGAATACGTGCACGGTGTCTATTATGTCGTCTATAGTAAGGCCGAATTTGACCGCAAGCGTGCCCTCGTGTATCAGCTCTGCAGCATGTGGTGCGAGTATATGCACTCCCAATATCTTCTTTGTCTTATGGTCTATCACTATCTTTACCAATCCTCTGGTATCGCCTATTATCGCCGACTTTGCCACGAATCTTAATTCTAGAGGACTGCAACTGCACCTTATCTTGTTTTTTATAACCTGCTCTTCGGTCATTCCTACCATTGCAGCTTCAGGATATGTGAATATCGCACTCGGCACCTCATTCAGGTTTATGGTCTTCTTTGTATTCTCAAATATGTTTGATGTTGCAATATTGCCCTCTTTTGCAGCAAGCGTCTCGAGCATCGGCTCTCCGGTAACATCTCCTGCAGCGTATATGTTCCCTGCAGTGGTCTTCAGCCCTTTGTCAACTTTTATGAAGTTTCTCTCATTCAGATTGACGCCTGCTGAATTAAGGTTAAGTTCTTCTACGTTTGCCGTTCTTCCGGTTGCAAAGAGTATCTCTTGGGCTTCGAAGACCTGCTCCTTTCCATTGACTATCGCAGTTATGCTCGTTGACCGTTTACCTGAATCTATTCCGACTAATTCTGCATTGGTCACTATCTTGATTCCGTCCTCATCCATATACTCTGCCATATAATTTCCTATCTCGGGCTCCCAGTTTGGTATTATCCTTCCGCTTCTCTGCAGCAATGTCACTCTGACACCGAGCCTTGCGAATAGCTGCGTGAATTCAAGACCCAGCGCCCTCCCGCCTACGACTATCAATGATTCCGGAAGCTCCTTCATTGACAAGGCTTCTTCATTTGTAAGATATCTTGCCTTTTCTATTCCCTTGATCTTCGGAACAGATGCTCTTGCACCTGTAGCTATAAGAGTATTTTTCGAATGCACCTCTTTTTTCCCTGCAATAATAGTATTCGCATCTTTGAATCTGCCCAGTTTATCCATAAAGGTTATGTTCTCAAGCGCATCCAGTACATCTGTATACTTCTGACCTCTTAATTCGCCCACCATTTTGTCCTTTTCTGCAACTATCTTATCATACTCTATCTTTCCTATCTCGTATCGCAGTCCTGAATATCTTCTTTTTCTTAGTTCCTCTAAGAACGTACTTACTGTTATCAGCCTCTTGCTCGGTACACAGCCAACATTTATGCATGTCCCTCCAAGTATGGCACCTTCAGTTGCACCGTGGCCTATCATTACCGTCTTGATTCCGAGCTCATTTGCTTTTATTGCTGCCGCAAATGCTGCAGAACCCTGTCCCAATATCGCATATTCAAACTCCTCTATTTAACCACCCTTGAGATATACTCCTTGTTTGCAATATCACATGAGATTATCTGCGTTTTGTAATAGTTTATGTGCTTTATTATGCTCCTTACCGTCTGTTTTACTTCTGTATTTATCGAGTATATGCGCTCCTTTCCATCCTTTCTGACCTTGACAAAACCGCAATTAAGAAGGCAGTGCAGATGGTGAGATACATTGCTCTGCTCGATGCCTGTAATTGCAACAATCTCGCTTACGTTAAGGTCCTTCTTTTCAAGCGCATCCAGTATGCTGAATCTGCTGTAATCCCCTATCGCATAGAAAAATACCTTAAACTCCAATTTGTCCATATTATCACGCTATAAAGAATTGTTTATTGCCCCCTCCAACTGACCCAGAGTATATGAAGGGGACCCGTTTATGTATAACACAGTGCCATTTGGCGAGATAAGATAGTATATGTCAAGATAGCCCTTAGGATCGTAACTTGCAGTCATATTATATCCTGCAAGAGCAGGTATTACCGTATTGTTTGAATAAGCGTTTGGCGCATAAGAACTTACAAAGTTGGTTATGGCAGGACCCTGGTAGCCAAGGTCATTGTACATCTCCAGCTCGACTATCTTGATCCCTCGGCTCTTGAAGAATTGATAGTTCTGATTTAGGACCTGATTCCCCTGTGCGCAGGTAGAACACCAGGTAGCTACAAACCATAAGAGCGTAGTGTGCCCTTTGTATCTTGATAGATTTGCATATGAACCGTTATCCAGAAGAAAATTATAATCCGGAGCTTTGGACCCTATACTGATGTTTTTGGTATTTTCACTACCTATATTCTGATTTGACTGTATAAACAGCAGCACCCCTGCAATTACAACGATCCCTACTACGGCACCTATCATCAGACTTTTTTTCATTTTTTCACCTTACAGCATTTTTCGATATTTCTTGTTACGAGAAAGACACTGAAAGCAAGAAGTATTATCGATGACATAATAAAGAGCGGTTCATATGTTGCAAACGGTCCCTGGATAGTTCCTGCTACTCCTATTATTGTTGAGGTAGATGCACCGAACGCAGCCAGTATTGCAGGTATGACCGATGTACAACATAGGCTACTGGGCAGCAGTGCAGCAAGTATTGCGCCTAACCCTGTCTTGCCGCTCGTTGAGGCATTGTTTGAAAATGCATAGGCATTAGCAGCAAGAGAGAGTCCGAGAAGTACGCTTATTAGAACTGATACTGTAATGGAGTAGGTATTTAGACCGAGTATTATTTTGGGCTGAAGGAGGTTTAACGAAGAGCTTGAAATTAGAAAAGAATAGCCGAGAAATGACAATATTGCGATTACTAGAAAAGAAAGCAGGTAAGGTTTAGAGCCGAGTACCAGGCGTATTGCATTTATCATATTTGCACAATATATGATTATACAATCATATTTATAATGCTTGCCGGCACTCTGTCCTATTCTAATACTAGTATGCAGGGAGAGAGATTTGAACTCTCGAACCCCTACGGGAGCAGGCCCTGAACCTGCCGCATTTGACCAAGCTTTGCTATCCCTGCATAGGATAGATTAGTATCAATAAGGAAAGACTAAAAAAGAGTTAGGTTACTGCCTGCATGTAGACACATCCTACAGCAGGGTCGCTTGGGCAGGTTGCTTCAGCAGTTACGTTGATTAGATATGTTCCAGGAGTCGTTATTCCCTGTAGATTTCCGCTCACGGTTACAGGCACATACTCGGTTATATAGCTCGGACCTGCTGCCGAATCAACTACGAATATCACTAGATTTCCTACGCCGCCGGTTGTGTTGCCGATATATATACTGCTCACCCCAGGAGGTATATTTATGCTGGTTATCACCCTTGCAGGAGGTCCCTCACTTCCCACTATCGAGGCTACGTTTGCAAGATTCGAGGCTGCCTGCTGCGATTCTGCACTGCCGAAAGAGGTATTCGCATTTGATACCTGTATGAATGCGATTACTACCACAGGAAGCAATATGGCGAGCCCGAATGATAGTGTGAGCAGAAGCTCAAAGCTGGACTGCCCCTTCCTGCTCCCTGATCGCATCTTCCCACCAGTCAATCTCTCTCCCTGTTTGTTATTATGAGCTCCTTCTGGTTTTTAATCTTGTCGTACATTATCTTTTCGAGCTTCTGCATGGTGCTATACAGGTTGAAGTCCTCAACGTGTATTGTAGTCACTCCCTTGTTTGTAAGTCCGACCATTGCCTTCAATTGGTAGCTCCTGGATTTTATCCTTTTTACGTTAAGGTGTATGTAGCTTACTTTTATGCCGCTGAACCTGTCTATCTTCTCTGCCATCTTGTTAAGCTCATTTAGCAGATCGCTCTCATACTCCTTGGTGTACTCGTCAAGCCCTGAGAGCACTATATCATAATCTGTTGTGCTTATCTCCTTTGAAGCTAGTTCGAATATGTTGCTTATAGTGAGTATCCCTACAGGCTTGCCCTTCCTTGTCGCTATTATCGTGCTGCTCCTGTTGTTTATGAAATCCCTTATGGCGCCTTCCAGATTTGAATCAGAGTCTACGGTCCTGAAGTCATGGGTGGCTATGTCCCCTGCCCTTGTACCGCTCATTGATACTGTGCCTTTGTTGCTCTTCGAGCTCCTGCTTGCCTCTTTCATTCCGAATCTGATTATGTCGCTGTACCTCAGCACTCCGTATATCTCACCTTTTGGAGAGGCGACAGGCAGCTTCTTTACCTTGTACTGCTCCATAAGCTCCTTTGCCCTTCTTACATCCTCATCCTGCTCTATGACCAGTATTGGGAAGCTCATCGCCTCTGATACCTTCTTATCGGAGAGCATGTGCAGGGATAGCATCGTCTTAAGTATCCCGTTTCTCTTCAGCATCCCCTTTACCTTGTTGTTCTCAACATAAGGCAGTGCGTTTGTTGAAGACGAATTGAACTCCTTTATCACGCTGTTTATGCTTGAACCTGCATTTACAACAGCGGTCTTTACTGCAAGCTTTCCTACAGGAAGCGTCTCTGATATCGTAAGATTCCTTTTCTTACCTATTGCCTTCCTGTCCACTATCCCATAGTAGCGCTTGTTCCTTGTTACAACCACCGCTCCTTCTTCGTTTATCTTCTCTATCAGCTTCACAAGAGGCGTCTTGTAGTCATAAACGGATGACTCCGAGACAAGCTCTTTTGGTATCGTTTCGAATGCTATTGCCATATCAAACACCCTTTGCCCTTGGCAGGGCAAATTTATTAAGCAATGTACCTTTATAATATGTGGTTCTTACAGTTTAGTCTTGCGCTACTGTTGCCAGGATGGCAGATCGGCTATGCGTCCGCCTGCAGAGCGGAGTAGAGGGGTTCAACTCCCTTTCCTGGCTTATCATCAAGATTGCATGACATATCCTTCTACAAGGCTAAAGACGCTGTGTACATGTAATTATAATTTTTAAGTATCCATTTATCTCTTGATACAATGAACGATATTACTAACAGGGACATAGGATTCTCTCTAGAATACATGGATAAATCTGCAGATCCACGAGAGGATTTCTACAGGTTTGCAGCTGGAAAATGGATAGATACGCATCCTCTGCCACCTGATCTCCCTTCCACAGGCGCGTTCAGGGAGTTGAGCGAGCTTAATCTGGATTACCTGCATGAGATAGCGGAAAGGTGTGCATCTGGAAAGAGTGATGCAGGATTTTATGCAAAGCTTGTTGGAGATATTTATTCTTCTGCCATGAATACAGAAAAGATAGAGGAGCTGAAATTCAAGCCTATTGAAGATGCATGGAGATTAGTAAGCAGCATAAATTCTAAGGAGGAACTTGCACGCTCGATTCCTGAACTGAATATGCTTGGTGTTTATCCTTTCTTCGGATTCTTCGTGGCGCCTGATGACAAAAAGTCTTCGGTATATGCCTTTTACATAAATCAAGGAGGCTTGTCCCTGCCTGACAGGGATTACTACCTTAAGGAGGATATGGCAGAGATACGCAGATACTACATTGAACATATGAAGAAGATGTTCATATTATATGGCATTGACGAGAGCAAAGCAAAGGAATGGGCAGATACTGTTCTTGATATTGAAACCAAGATTGCAAAGGCAAGCTGGGCGAGTGAAGATGTAATCAACGACATAAAAAACTACAATCAGATTAAGACCGAAGAACTTGAGAAGAGATATGGAAACCTGATGCTTATAGAGCATATGAAGAGATTTGAGGTCCCTGATGTCCCTTACATAATAGTCAGGCAGCCTGACTTCCTTGACTTCATAAATTCCATGATGGTTAACGAGAGCTTGGATAGGATAAAGGTTTACCTGTACTGGAATGTGATAAACGATTATGCTTCAATGCTGCACAAGCAGGCAGATGAAGAGCATTTTGACATGTTCGGGAGGAAGCTCCTTGGCCAGAAGGAGCAGCGGGTCAGATGGAAGCGCGCTATAAGGATGGTGAACGCATGCGTAGGAGAAGCTCTCGGAAGCATATATGTAAAGGAGCACTTTGACGAGGAAGCCAAGAGGAAGACCCAGGAATTGGTTTCTGATCTTATGGAGGTTCTCAAGGAGAGGATAAAGGCACTTACATGGATGGGAGATGAGACAAAGGCAAAGGCGATAGAGAAGCTGAGCAGGATGAAGGTAATGGTAGGCTATCCTGACAGATTCCGTGATTATACCGGTCTTGTGACAGATCCTGAAGATTACGCAGGCAATGTCATACGCGCATCGGTATTTGAGACCCTGAGGCAGACCAGGCGTGTAGGGCTCCCAGTTGACAAAGAGGAGTGGCAGATGAACCCCCAGGATGTAAACGCATACAATTCACCTTCTGACAACAGAGTAGTCTTCCCTGCAGGCATACTGCAGCCGCCGTTCTTCGACAAGAATATGGATTATGCGGTCAATTATGGAGGCATAGGCAGTGTCATAGGGCATGAGATCACGCATGGTTTCGACAACAATGGCAGGTCGCACGACGCCGATGGAAATCTTAATGACTGGTGGACAGAAGAGGATGAAAAGAAATTCAACGAGCTTGCAGACCTTGTGGGGAAAGAGTACTCCTCAAAGGAGATTCTTCCAGGAGTCTTCATAAATGGTAAGTTGACTATGGGAGAGAACCTTGCGGATCTGGGAGGAGTTAACATCGCATACGATGCTTTGGTGCGAAGGCTTGACAAGGATCCTGCAGGAAATGTTGTGATTGACGGCTTCGATCAGAGTCAGAGGTTCTTCATCTCTTATGCGCAGATATGGAGATCCGTTTACAGCAAGGAATTGACTATGATGTATATTGTAGTTGATCCGCACTCGCCTGCCAAGTACAGGGCGATAATACCATCGCAGAACAACCCTGCATTTGACAAGGCTTTTCCTCCAAAGGACGGTATTCAGCAAACGAGGAAGTATATAGGAGTATGGTAAACTTTGTAATTCGAAGCGATCTGGAAACAGCAGACAGATTGCTTATTAATTTTGGCAGATATATATTCTTGTGGTAATATGGGAAAGAGAATAATTGTCCATGAGAGAGACCATCCTTATGCTGTGAGGCTTGGGGATCTTGCAGGTTTTAAGAACCTTACAAACGACGAGAAGCTGCTCAAGTATGAAGTGCACATCTGCGCATGCGGATTGTCAAAGAACAAGCCTTTCTGCGACGGAAGCCATGCAAAGACACATGGAGAAGAGAATGAGCATGTCTACACATACGACAAGGAGCACTCCCGTTCGGAAGTGTATGAAGGGTACAAAGAGTAAGCCTTAATGCAGAGGAGCTGCTGTTCTTTTGGATTTGTTACTGCTCCTCTCCTTTTACCATTCCATTCTCCTTCCACCATTTGTATAGAGTCAGGAATGATGGGGCGACCTTTGCTCCACTGCTTATCATCTTGTCTATTTCAGGAATTGTGAATCTCTCCAGCTTTTCTGTCATTTCGTGCTCTCTGGGCTCTTTGTCAGTCACTGCCACATATAGTGTTATGAACTCGTTTGCAGTAGCTTCTGAAGGTTTTTGCGTATACAGCATTTTGAGCTTTACCGGAACACCCAGCTCCTCATCCACTTCACGGATAGCAGCATTTAACGTTGATTCGCCCTTGCTGACATGACCTGCGGCTGCTGAGTTGTAATGCAGCGGAAAGGTATCGGTATCTGCAGACCTTAGCTCGAGCCACATCCTTCCGGATTTGTCAAATAGGAATATGTGCACTGCGCGGTGCATCTTGTCCGTCTTATGTATGCCCTTTCTTGGAGCTTCACCGATAACCTTGTTTTTCTCATCCACTACATCTATCATCTCTTCCATCTAATCCCCATTTATCAGAAGGTCTGCTTAGATTTGTAATTCCAGATTATCTGCAGAGTTCTTTTGCAACAGTGTCCTTCCCAACTGCACTCTGCCCCGCAAGGCGTATTACCTTTCTCTGCATTTCGTCATCTGCTGTAAGCCACCGGCGAGAATTGGACTCGCGACCTTCTGCTTACCATGCAGACGCTCTACCACTGAGCTACGGAGGCGCAACGTGAAGATAAGTATATATACTTATTATTCATAATTGTATCGGAAGCTTATTTAAAAAAATCGGTCAGAGACGCTTCCTGCTGTGAGAACATGGTATTGCTTGAAATAATAGGAGGCATAGTTGTTCTTTTGGTCCTTATAGCCATAGGGGCAATGTACAACGGCCTTGTAGTGAAGAGGAACAGGGTACAGGACGCATGGGCGCAGATAGATGTGCAGCTTAAGAGAAGGTATGACCTGATACCAAATCTGATAGACACTGTAAAGGGCTATGCAAAGTATGAGCGTGGCGTTTTGACAGACGTTACAAAGATAAGGGCATCGCTGGTTACAGGATCCGTGCAGGACAAGGCAGCTGCCAACAACCAGCTAAGCCAGGCCCTGAAATCGATATTTGCAGTGGCTGAGAATTACCCTGACCTGAAGGCATCACAGAACTTCCAGCAGCTGCAGCAGGAGCTTGCAGCTACAGAGGACAGGATAGCCTTTGTAAGAACCTCGTATAACGATTATGTTCTTGATTACAACAACGCAACGCAGACCGTGCCTAACGTATGGATAGCATCTGCATTCAACTTCAAGAAGGCTGACTTCTTCCAGGCACCTGATGAGGAAAAAGCTGTTGTCAAGGTAGACTTCAGCGACCTCAACCAGCAGGCTCCGCAGCAGCCTGCTGCACAGCCTCAGCAGGGTGGACAGAAGCCAGCACAGGACCAGCCAAAGGCAGGGAAGAAGTCAGGCAGCAAGTAGTTTAACCGGTGATGAGAGTGGCGAGCTTCTTTGACGAAATAGCGAGGAACAGGTTAAAGTCGATAATACTTATGATGCTCTTCTCTCTCTTCTTCTTTGCAATAATATACCTGGTAGTATGGCTGCTTGGCGGAGGGCTGTTCGGTCTGATTGTAGGCGGGATAATAATAGCAGCATATGCTCTCTTTTCATACTTCTATGGAGCTAACGCAGTGCTTAAATTATCTAGAGCAAAACCTGCAAGTCAGAAGGATTATCCGGTACTTTATGAGATTGTAGGAGGGCTTGCTGCCGCAGGGCAGATAAAGATGCCAAAGATATATGTTATAGACACTAAGGATCCTAATGCGTTTGCAACAGGTAGGAACAAGAACAATGCTTCTGTTGCTGTGACGACAGGTCTTCTCTCAATGATGAACAGGCAGGAGCTCGAGGGTGTCCTCTCGCATGAGATATCCCACATATACAACAACGACATACAGTTCATGATGCTTGCCATAGTATTTGGAGGTGTCATAGGACTGATAGCGGCTTTCTTCAGATACTCCTTCTTCTTCGGAGGCATAGGAGGGGACAGAGGCAATGGCGGACTCGTGCTGATTGTAGAGCTAGTATTGGCGCTGCTCGCTCCTTTGGTTGCGATGCTACTCAGGCTTGCGATATCCAGAAGGAGGGAGTATATGGCCGATGCAAATGGGGCAAGGATGACAAGGGACCCTGCCTCTCTGGCAAGCGCTCTTAACAAGATAAAGGACTTCACGCAGAACCCGCAGAAAGCAGCAGCTGCAAAGCAGAGCGGGAATTATGCAAATCCGGTAACTACCTACATTTACTTCTCTAACCCTATAAGCATGCAGTCTGTGACCAATCTCTTTTCGACGCATCCTCCCATAGAAGAGAGGATAAAGAGACTGCAGAATATGCACTGATCAGGTTTGGCGTGAGAGCAGCCATGATAAGAATCTTCCACCTGGAAGACCTTCCTCACCCTTCTCCGTGGTACATTTTTCTTCATTTTGTTTCTCTTCGTATCTGGTGCCCTCTATGCGCATCAGCATCTTCAATTCTTCTATCGAATTTGCAAGTATGCCCCCGACCTTTACCTCCTTATTTGTTATAGAGATGTCTGCAGAGGTTATGCCGCCTTTTGAACCTCCAGTACTTATCAGATATGTTTTTCCAGAATCAGAACTGATTCCCTGTCTCTCTCTTGAATCCCGTGCATATACTATAAGCTCGTTTATACTCTTGACCGGTTTCCCCTCTATCTCCACCCTGTTTCCAGAGATAATAATGCTTTTTCCAAGCCTGAAACTCTCTGTTGTTTGCATGTTATCACACGATAGCCTGACAGCATCTCACATATTAATAACTTCTGCTTGCTTTGCATTGTGTTTTATGGCCGATAATGTGCAGGGGGTGAGATTCGAACTCACGAAGGCGCTAGGCCACAGGATCTTAAGTCCTGCGCGTTTTTCTGTGGCTCTTTTGCCAAACCAGACTCTGCAACCCCTGCAGCATAAGCATTATCATGCATACATGGATGGTCCGCTTGTCGACTCTGCAGTATTGTTATACTGTTCGTGCGACTCCTTAACATTCTTTAGCATATCGCGTATCTTGGCTTCTACCAGCTTTGCCTCCTTGTCAAGCTCATCTAAGTCTATGTCCAGAGGCATGAGCTTCTGGAGACCCTCTATTGCAAGCTCGGCATACTTCGGATCGGTTATTGCCGGATCAACCTCTACCAATACGTTTGCAGCCTTTATCCCGTACTGCTGCGCATTTATCAGCAGTATGGCATTCACTCCCGCTACTGCCCCTTCTGCTATCGGCTTTATGCTGTTTGAAGCGGCTTTCTTCAGCATCTCCTGCGGCCCTATCAGGTAGATATTGTCCTTTGGCTTCTTCATTGCCATGCCGCTTATCGAGAAGACCTGGTTTATCTTGTTCTTCTTGCAGAATGAGATTAGCTCCATTGCAACATCGCTGACTGCATCGGCAGGTATGACGAACTCTGCCATTACCAGTATTATCTTTAGCTTGTCGTATTTGTATAGTCTTGCAGGATGCATAGGAATTGCATTGTGTATCGCAGCTATGGGAGGGAACCTCTGGCTTGCTATGTATCCTATGTACTCTGGCTTTAGCTTGTCTATCATATAGCTTACAGCCATCGGTCCGACGAGACCTGCGCTCGGGAAGCCCTCTATTAACGTATAGCCTGAAAGATTGTAATCCTTGAATAGTTTTATCTCAACCATTATATCAGTAGACTTTCAACGATAATGTTTAATAACCTTTTATGGATCTTCCGCCTTTTTGCCCGTTTCCCTCGTGTATGGAAATGTCGTCTTTATCTGTGATATATATAAAAATCCTTCGACGGATATACTATCGTGGTAAAATGGCTGAAAGAGTAGGATCAGAAAAGATCCGAAG
>JAMDBP010000020.1:3177-11297 GCA_023487825.1 Candidatus Martarchaeota archaeon | reverse complement strand
CCCTATGAAGAATAATCCGCGAGGTAGAAAGGCCCGAGTGAGCGAAGAGAAGGTAAAGAGACAGGAAGGCTATCTCTACTTTATAGACAAGAGCGGATATGTCGCAAGGACAAAGATGAACAGAAGGGGAAGAGTTGCAAGAAAGAAAAGAAGATAAACTCTTCAGATTGTTTTTCTTTTCTTTTTTTCTTTTTCTTATTCTTTTTACTTATTTTTTCAGATATAGCAAGTTTTTAATACCTGAATGAGCAGATGTTTTCAGTAACAGTGTGTCTTATGGAACCCCGCACAGTAATAATAGTAGCAATCATAGCTGTGATAATAATAGTTGCATACGTCTTGCTCTCAAGCCATGGGAGTAGTTCAAAGAGCACAACAACAGCCACAGGAGGAGAGATAAACGGCACCACAAGCATGACTATCCCTCCATATATAACCACTTATAACGCATTGGCTAGCAAGAACTTCACTAATATAACTGGCGTAGATGTAAAGATCCAGTATACAGGTCCGGCAGTAGTGAACGGAGTTACATGTCTAGGAACATCAAAAGCATATACATTAAATGAAAGGACGCGCCTGAATGCATTTGCAAATTTCACATTCTATTTCTATATATCCACATCAAATTGCAATTACACAATAACGAATATAGGCATAGATAACAACGGGTTCAAGTTAGTATACGCACAGCCACCACTTCCTTACACTATGCCTGCAGACTCGCAGATACAGGAGAGCATCTTTGCAAAAGCCCCTGGATACAACTTCTCAGGCCCGCTGTCCATAACGGTTTATGCAAAATAATACCTGAAGATTAAGTTAGTGCATTTTGTTGTCTGGAGGCATATCTTGAGCTTGTCCTAGCAGGGCATATGCCCTCTTTACGCTCTCATTTATTTCCATGCCTGCTATCCCTGCCTTTATCTGGCCTGCACCCATAGCCTTTGAGCAGATAGTTATGCTATTGCCTGAGGCAATGGAAGATCTGAGGACGTAAACATTGAATCCAGATGTCGACATTGCAGTCGTATTGATGCTCTCCATAGAATTTATGGCAAGCGTACCTTCCTTTGAAAGTATCTTATAGGCATCTTTGTAGAATTCATTGCTCATGAATGCTTGTGGCACTTTGCTGCCCTTGAAAGCGTCAAGTATGATTAAGTCATAATGCGAGTCAGTTTTCTTTACGAATTCAGCCCCGTCTGCGACTATGATCTTGGCATTGCCCATGTCAAAATGCTTTGTTGCCAGTTCAGCTATGCCTGCATCTATCTCCACGGCATCTATGCTTGCGTCCTTATAGAATGCAGTTATCTGCCTGGGAATCGTTCCTCCCCCCAACCCTATCAGGAGTATCCGTGGCTTTGTATACAGGCCGGGGAGAGGCATAAATAAATCCCAGTAGTTGTTCGTATAGTAATTGTCATCGTTTGAAATAGAGTATATCGTGCCTATCCCGTGGCACATCATAGTGACCCCTTTCTTCCTAAGGACGAGTACACTTCCCTTCTGATCCAGCACCTGCCAGCCGTCTATCACGTATGCAAGTCTCGTAAGAGCATCTGCCATTTTTCCCATTTAAGCATCTACACTCTAGCTTTGATACAAAGCTATAAATAATTTATTGGATATTATATATTTAAGGAAGGACATACAGACAGCATAGGAAAGCAGGCATTAGGAGCAAGGTGGGATAATGGCAATTGGAAACAAGGAGAATAGGATGAAGGATGGCAATGTGGTAAGGCTGTATAACAGGAAGTTATACAACGAAAAGGTAGCTTTAGGCAGTGATGAGAGTGAGAAGGCAGCTACATATATACTTCTTGCACGCGGATATGAGGAAAGGCTCAAAGATCCGTTATATAAGGAATACCTATCAATGAACAGCAGCAATTCCAATGAGTTCGTCAATAGTGCATCAAGCGGATGGGAGAAGGCAGGGGATTACGCTGATGACAGCGCAAAAAAGGCATTTTACTACAAGAGGGCACTGCACTTTGCCAGTGATCTGCCTGATGAGGATAGAAAGGCAAAGGAGCTGCGCATAGGTCTTAAGTTAAGGAAGAGCGGGAGCACAACCCAAAAGATGGAGAAGAGTGACACTGTTACTGATATCAACGTTTATAGGAAGAGCAGGGGGGAGAAGAGTCCAGAACCGCCTAAGATTCAGGAGCATAGAAGAGCATAAGGTAGTACCATAGGGATATGCATGGCTGACGCCCAGATAGTGCATTTATACCACAGAAGGCTTTACAACAGCGATATAGACAGGCTGCTCAGGGACGAAGATAAAAGCTCGAAGACATACAGGTTATTTGCACTTGGAGATGAGAGCAGGTTACTTGACCCGTCCAAACGCAGGCAGATAATAAAGAAGGGGCTTGGGTTGAAGCTTCTCAGGGATATATCAGAGGGATGGGAGAAGGCAGGAGATTATGAGCGCGATGTCAGCCTTAAGAGATGCTTCTATGACCATGCTATGAACGCTGCTGAGATACTCTCGGTGAAGGGAGAGGTGGCCAACGAACGCAGGATACTTATCAAAATAAAGAGAAGCGGTATTGCAGACATTTCTGGTTATAAGAAGAGAAGGAAGAACCATTACCTTGACACTGAAGCTTCGAAGAAACTTGGAGACAGTATTGTCTGAAAGGCAGATATATTATGCTTCTAATATTCTTGTCGGTCCGTTTTGTAATTAATTATTGCATATTCTAATTATGTTGATAACAGGCTTGCGTATCCTGTTTATTCTCCTGCTATCTTAGCTCTTTCTTCTGAAGTACAGGAATAGTGCAACCGCTATTATGATGATTATTAGAATTATCAGGATCTCCAATATCATTCCCGTATTTGTTGGAACAGAAGTGACAGGCACTGATGTCTGGACAGCAGTAGTTGCAGCCGTTGTCAGTATAGTTGAAGTAGCATTCGTGTTAAGCAGTGCTATAACAGGATCCGAAGGGACTGCAAACTCAACTGTGCATGCTGCAACATTCAGTGTGAATGGAGTTATCTCCTGCCATGTCCCGTTTCTCAGTATGAATGGAGCGACATCGGAATTTGGTATGCTGCATGGATAGTGCAATATTGCTTCTGTGGATACGTTGGTGTTGTTTACAGTATAATTAAGAGCCCGTATTACGGATTTGTTCAGTGTTTTTGACTGTGAGGTTGAGTTGGTCACATTTACATTTAAGCAGCCCCTTATTCCAGGAGCAATCTTTATGGTCGCGTTAAGCGAAGGATAGTTGATTGTGTATCCTGAAGTGTCATTACATGCCTTTGTAATCCCAGGTGAAGCGATTATTTGTGTTATTGTTGTTACTGGCAGTATTGTTGAGGTTGAAGATGAAGAAGTTGTAGAGGTTGTGCTGCTGGTAAGTGTTGAATTAGAGCCGAAGTATCCTGTTGATCCCCCGGAATATGGATTGCTGATCTGAGGGCCTGTGTTTACCGTTATTTCACTGTTAATGCTGTTGGTGGTTGCTGCCTCAGTGTTTATTATGATTACATTATTAGAACCTGTATTTGTAACGTATGCATATGTGCCTGAAGGGGAGAAGGCCATCCCTTGCGGACTGTTTAATCCAGGGGTTATCGCACCTGTTACTGTGTTTGTGGCTGTATTTATTATTACTATATTGTCGCTTCCGTAGTTTGTCACATAGGCATATGTACCGGAAGGGGAGAATGCTATTCTTCTCGGATTACTGAACCCATATAATATTGAACCTGTTACTGTGTTTGTGGCTGTGTTTACTATTACCACATTACTGCTATGGAAGTTTGCCACATATGCGTATGCACCTGATGGGGAGAAGGCTATCCCTTCAGGTATGGCGAAACCTGGGGTTATCGCACCTGTTACTGTGTTTGTGGCTGTGTTTATTATTACCACATTGGCACTGTTGCCGTTCGATACATATGCATATGTGCCGGAAGGGGAGAATGCTATTCTGATAGGTGCATCAAATCCTGAGGTTATGGAACCTGTTACTGTGTTTGTTGCTGTGTTGATTATTACTACATTGTTGGATCCGTGGTTTGTCACATAGGCGTATGCGCCTGACGCCAGGAAAGCTGCACTTGTAGGATTATTAAACGCTCCTGAGGTTATGGAACCTGTTACTGTGTTGGTAGACGTATTAATTATCATTACGTTGTTGCTGTAGAAGTTTGTTATATAGGCATATGCACCTGATGGGGAGAAAGCTGCTTCTGAAGGGTTGCTGAAGCCTGATGGAATTGAAGCTGACAGACTATAGGATGTTGTTGCGCTGTCTGTTACAAATATACAGTAGTATGTGGTTGAGGTTGGACTTACTGAACTGAATAATGCACTTCCGCTTGTTAAGGAAGATAAGGTTTGGACTAGGGTTGATCCTGTGTTGCAGGTCGAGGTTGTTGAGGAATATAATTTTGCTGTGTAGTCAGTCGTTCCTCCTGACCATGCGGAACTGAATGTTACTGCTTGTCCTGAATTTATTGTAGGGTTTGAAGGAGTTATTGAAGGTATTGTTAGGGCAGGATTGACTGTAAATGCAGAGCTGTATATTGAATTTATAGTTGTTTGATGCGAATCTGTAACGACCACATTAAACACTAACGGACTGTTTGCTGCATCTGCACCAACCACAGTATATTCGAACGTATTGCCAGTGGATGATACTCCTGTAAATAGCATGTTGGCAGTTATTGCATCTGTTATGCTGTTTGAGATCAGCCAGTTGTAGGTGTATGGTGCTACTCCTCCAGACACTGTAATTGTACACGATACTGTCTGCCCTGCATCAAGTATAGGCGATGATGGGCAGGAAGAGAGGGTTGGTGTTGATAGAGGAGTATAGGTTATTGTCAAGGTCCCTGATTCTACACTGTTTGTTGTTTCTGGCGAATAAGCGCTGTCTGTTACTATCACGTTTGCCTGTACGGTATTTCCTATATCAGCTCCAGGTATCGTCCATGCGAAGGAGTTGGTTGTAGATGCGACGTTGGTGAAGAGCATGTTTGCGACTAGATTTCCTGTTACTGTATTTGTTATCAGGTAATTGTAAGTATATGGGGAGGTTCCTCCTGTTGCAGTTGCTGTAAATGTTATTGTGTTGCCATTGCCCTGCGAAGAAGGAAGAGAAGGAGAGGAAGCCAGTGTAGGCACACCGAGTGAAGGATTTACAGTTACTTCGCTGTTTATGCTATTTGCTGTTGGAACACCAGAGTCGATTATGGTAAGATTGTTAAGACCTTCGTTTGCCACATAGGCATATGTGCCTGACGGGGAGAATGCTACTCCATATGGATTAGGGAAGCCTGGAAGAATTATGTATCCGGCTACAGCATTTGTTGCTGTGTTGATTATTGTGATATTGTCAGGATTATTTGCCTCGCAGTCAGTATTGCACATTGCAATATATGCATAGCTTCCTGAAGGGGCTATTGCAACTCCCTGTGGAGTACTGTATGGATCAAACACCATTGTATTTACTACTGTGTTTGTTGCTGTGTTGATTATTACTACGTTGCTTGGAGCATTGATACTGCAATATGAGTTACAGTTTGTCACGTAGGCATATGTGCCGGAAGGGGAGATGGCTATTTCTTGTGGGTCGCTGAAGCCTAATGTAATGGAATTTACTACTGTATTGGAGGCTGTGTTGACTATAACTACATTGTTGCTTCCGCTGTTTGTGACGTATGCGTATGTGCCGGAAGGGGAGAATGCCACTCCTTGTGGGTCGCTGAAGCCTAATGTAATGGAATTTACTACTGTATTGGAGGCTGTGTTGACTATAACTACATTGTTGCCGTTATAGTTTGACACATAGGCATATGTGCCTGATGGGGAGAATGATACTCCGTATGGAGTGTTAAAGCCTGAGGTTATTGAGTTTACTACTGTGTTTGTGGCTGTATTTATTATTACTACGTTGCTAGCATATGCATTTGTCACATAGGCATATGTGCCGGAAGGGGAGAATGCTACAGCTGATGGGCCATAATACCCTTTGATAGAATTTGACTGTTCATTTACCAGATATGAATTTAGGTCATTATCAGTTATATATGTACAATAGTACGTGTTTGAGGTAGGAGATACTGCAGAGAAAGTAATTGAATTTGATGAAATTTCTATGTCTTGTTGTATCAAGGTAGACTGCTGGTTGCAGGTTGAGGTTGTTGATGAGTATAGTGATGCAGAATATGGAGGCGTTCCTCCTGACCATGATGTTGTAAATGCTATTGGTTGTCCTAGATCTATTTTAGGGTTTGACGGAACCATTGAGACATTGGACAGGTCAGGATTCACAGTCTGCAACCAGCAGTCTACCTTGAATGTTGGAGTATAAACAGATTCTGGTGTTTCAGCTGAATCAGTTATTTCAGCACAGTAATACGTATTTGAAGTAAGTGAGAAGGATTCATATTGGTTTGTGAAACCATTTACGATTGAATCTGAACTGCATATTGCAGAACTTCCTGAATACCACTGATATTTGTATGGAGGAGTACCTGTAGTTGGAGTAGTTACATTCAATGTTATAAAATGGCCACTATCTACTACTGGATAAAAAGTTGTGATAGAAGTAGCACTTAATTTAGGACTTACGGTTATGAATGATGATATGGTATTCGTAGTTTCTGCCCCAATCCCTGGATTTATTATCACTACGTTGTTGCTGTAGAAGTTTGTTATATAGGCATATGCACCTGATGGGGAGAAAGCCACTCCTTGTGCAGCGAAAATGCCAGAGGTTATTGAGCCTGTTACTGTGTTTGTTGCTGTGTTGATTATTACTACGTTGTCTGGAACGCTTTTTCCACAGGATGAATTACAGTTTGTAACGTATGCATATGTGCCTGAAGGGGAGAAGGCCACTCCTACTGGAGTGCTGAAGCCAGAAGTTATGGAGTTTACTACTGTGTTTGATGCCGTATCTATTATTACTACGTTGTTGCTTCCACTATTTGTCACATAAGCATATGTACCTGAAGGGGAGATGGATACCTCCCTTGGACTGTTGAAGCCAGCAGTTATAGAGTTTACCACAGTGTTGGATGCCGTGTTTATTATTACTACGTTGTCTGGAACGCTTTTTCCACAGGATGAATTACAGTTTGTAACGTATGCATATGTGCCTGAAGGGGAGAATGCCATCCCTTGCGGACTGTTTAATCCAGGGGTTATCGCACCTGTTACTGTGTTTGTTGCTGTGTTTATTATTACTACGTTGTTATTTCCTTCGTTTGCCACATAGGCATATGTGCCTGATGGGGAGAAGGCCACTCCTCTCAAAGCGTTGAAGCCTGAGGTTATTGAGTTTACTACTGTGTTGGATGCTGTGTTGATTATTACTACATTGTTGCTGTTAGCGTTTGACACATAGGCATATGTGCCTGAAGGGGAGAAGGATACTCCAAATGGATTGTTAAAGCCCGAGGTTATGAACTTTTCAGTATAATTAAGGGAGAGCTGTGTGACTGGTGGAGATTCCGAGTCTGTTATTCCCAAGCAGTATGAATTTGATGTTGTTGGACTCACTGTTATTGAATTTGATGTTGTTGATAAACCATTATATATTGCAAGGACGTTTGCTGCTTCCTGAGGGCAGGTCGTGCCTTCTGGTCCTGTGTACCATACAGCATTATATGGTGCGGTCCCGCCTGCCCATGTGCCTGTAATAGTAATGGACTGGCCGTTGTCTAATTTTGTACTTGATGGAGTTATTGATACTATGCTTAAAGATGTTGCACCCGCAAATGTTGCTGCCATCAAAGTGATTAATAAAAAGGCTGCTATTGAAATACCGTATCTCATCTAAACCCTTTTACTGCCAATAATTGGCGTATCCCAAGTATTATATGATAGGTTTAGATTTTAAATAAGTATCTAAGATTCAACAGCACTTTGATTGTTATTAGTCTTCCTGAATCATGCATGGCTGACGCTGTTCTTTTGAATAATAAAAAATAGGTAAGGAGAAGGAGGCTTGTTTTGTGTAATGCGTTAGTTGCGGTGCAACATCTTTAAGCATAGTATCAATAACTCCTCTCAAAGCGTTGAAGCCTGAGGTTATTGAGTTTACTACTGTGTTGGATGCTGTGTTGATTATTAC
>JAMDBP010000020.1:0-3167 GCA_023487825.1 Candidatus Martarchaeota archaeon | reverse complement strand
CTGACGCTGTTCTTTTGAATAATAAAAAATAGGTAAGGAGAAGGAGGCTTGTTTTGTGTAATGCGTTAGTTGCGGTGCGCTCACAGGTCGCGTTAGCTCCCTGCTTACACGCCCGCCCTATCAAGGCCATGTACTATGGCCGCACTGAGTGTCTCGTTTCGGATGCGGCTTCGTCCTTATATGCATTCAGGACTTATCCGCTTAGCGCGTGGCTACCCGGCAATGCCATAATGACAACCGGTACACTAGAGGCGCCGAACTTTCGTTCCTCTCGTATTAAAAAGTTCTTATCCTCTGACACTTACACTCCCAGTAGTTGCTACCGTACTGTCTCGCGACGTACTGAACTCAGCTCGCGTATCTCTTTAATGGACGAGCAGTCCAACCCTTGGCGGCTCCTGCACCGCCAGGATGAGATGAGCCCATATCGGTGTATCAAACGGCGGGGTCGATGTGAACTCTCACCCGCCACGAACCGGTTACCTCTAGAGTAACTTGTTTGACAGCTTGGTGCCCCATTAAAAGAGCATCCAACGTTCGTTAAGTCACTGTTTCCAGTCTGCATCTCCCGCTTTTCGAGATACAGTCAGCCCTGCATTTGCCTTTATGCTTAACGGTGGGTTTCCAACCCACCTAAGCAGAGCATTGATCACTTTCGTTTCTTTATCGAAAGCAACCGCCCAGTCCAACTATCCACCTGCTGTTGTCCCTTGTTGGGTTAGCCGAGTAAAAAGCGCAGAGTGGTGTTACATTGTCGCTCCACCCGAACCGGAATCAGGGCTTCGACGCTCCCACTTACACTTTGCAGCACTTCTCACTCAGCAGCAACAGGCTATAGTCAAGTTTCATAGAGACTTCGCTACCCACTGAGAGAACGTGGCATGTACACCACGTAGTAATTTCACCAGGTCCCAGGTCGGGACAGTAGAAGAGTCGTTACGCCATTCATGCAAGTCACCTATTAAGTGACGAGGTATTACGCTACCTTAAGAGAGTCAGAGTTACTCCCGCTCTTTGCTAGCGCTTAGTCCCGTTGAATTGGGGTTTCGCGGACTAGCGGTGAGCAGGCGTCACCCGCTGTACTAAGCCTTACGGCTTTGCGGCGAGTTGTGTTTTTGATAAACAGTCGCTCTTCCCTTGTCAATGCTATCTGCGCTTACCAAGCGCAGACATGGTTTGTAGAAAACATACACCACTATTTTGCCGATTTCCCTGACCTGAGTTCTCCTGACACGCCTTGGCTTTTTCAGCCAGCAGCACCTGTACTGGTTCTTGGTACGATCTAGAACGATTGTTGCGTATTCCCTTTTCACGGGCTCAAGAACTTGGCCATTGTCAGTTCATTTAGCTATTTCTCCTCATAATAAGACTCCATAGCCATTTGGACCTGTTTACAGACCTATCCTCAAGCGTCAGAAATACGCCTTGTGTTGCCACGCCTACGTTCTAGGCACATGAATATTAACATGCTTCCCTTTCGCCTGGTAGTGATTAGCTCCAGGCTTAGGATCGGCTAACTCCCAGCTGACGATCATTGCAAGGAAAACCTTGTGCTTTCGGCGTAGGGGATTCTCACCCCTATATGCTGTTACTTATACCAGGATTTTCACTGCTGCGCAGTCCATACGCTCTCAAAAGCATACTTCTGCCCGCACAGCACGCCCTCCTACCCGCCTCTCGGCGCTAGGGTTTCGGTACTTGGTTTAGCCCCGTCCATCTTCAGACTGCGCTGTCTCAATCGGTACGCTATTACGCGTTTTTTGAAGGATGGCTGCTTCTGAGCCTACCTCCCGACTGTCTACGACAATGCCTTCCTTTGATGCACTCAACCAAGATTTAGGGACCTTAACCTTAGAAACTGTCATTTCAGCAACGGGATGCTAGCTTACCCAACATCCCCGACTCCTTGGGTCTACGCAGCATCTGCATTCGGAGTTTGACAAGAAGGTAGGGCCTTTCGACCCTAAGACTTCTGATCGGTCGCTCTACCGCAGATGCAAGCTCGCCAAAGGCTATCCTAAAGATACTTCGGAGGGGACCCGCTATTGCCATGTTCGAGTGGTCTATCGCCCCTAATCGCAGCTCACCCAACAGGATATACCATGACAGGTAGCGGACCTCCACCGGATGTAAATCCGGCTTCGTCCTGGCCGCGAATAGATCACAATGGCTTCGGGTCGTAAAGAAGTGACTTGGGCATTTTCATGCCTGGCGCCTCATTGCTTGCGCGCCCTCGCTTTCACTATGCGGTTAAGCTCGCCACTCCGATACACTCCCTGGCTCTTGCTTCAAGAAGAATGATACGACACTGGTCCACACGCGTCGCTGATGGCTTCCGCCACTTCGCTTCCGCATGCTTCTACCCTTTCGTGCCGCACCTTCTTGTAACCACCTAGTTTCAGATCTATTTCACTCCCGCGCGTGCGGGTTCTTTTCAGCTTTCGCTCACGCTACTTATTCTCTATCGGTCTCTAGCCAATGTTTAGGGTTGGAGTTTAATGCCCCCATATTCACTCAACATACCAAAGCTGAGCTACTCTTCTACAGCGCCTCTCCATTGCATTTGCCTACGGGCCTATCACCCTCTATGAGAGCTCTTTCCAGAGCCTTCGGCTTTGCAACAGAGCAGTAAACTGCCCACATCTACATGCTTTCGCAAGCATGAATTCGGTTTGCCCTGTACCGCTTTCAATCGTTTTACTTACGGCATCGCAATTGCTTTCTTTTCCTGCACGTACTAAGTCATTTCAATTCCGTGCGTCTGCATACGCCATTATTCATAGCGTACTATTCAGTAATCCCAGGTTCAAAGGCTGACATGCGCCTACCCTGGGCTTATCGCAGCTTGCCACGACTTTCGTCGCTGCTAGAGCCAAGCCATCCTCTAGGTGGCTTAATTAAAATCAAGCCTCACTTCTCCTCGAATCCATTGCAATTGATGCAATATCACATGTGCAGACACAACATTTGCAGCAGAGATAGCATTCACTATATGTGACGTATTCTTCATCAAGCAGATAGTGCTCTCTAAACACAAGCTTCCTCTACAAGCTCATGCCGGCCATAAATTGCACAGCATAAATTAGCATAGCAAGGTATATAAACATATGGCATTTCTCCTTGAACAACTCCTACCATGCAGCAGATTAGTTGATTAAGGCCTTATG
>JAMDBP010000034.1 GCA_023487825.1 Candidatus Martarchaeota archaeon | reverse complement strand
TCTGATTAACACTCTTTCTCTCCTTCTTCTGCTCCTGCACTTCGGCATTCACAATATTTGTATTTTCAGTATCTGCCATATTAATCATCTCTTAGGCTTCTCCTTCTTGCCCTTTACTATCTGGAAGGCATCGACGCCGTTTATGGCGATGACCCTATACTTGAGTCCAGGTATGCTTCCCATCTGTCCTCTCTGGGAGCCTCCCATACCCTGTATTGTTACTTCGTCGTGCTCCTCAATGAAGTTTATCGTACCATCATAAGGCACATATGCACCGACCACCTTTCCATTCTTCACGAGCTGCACTCTTACGCACTTTATAAGACCTGAGTGAGGTTGCTTCTGCTGAAGCACGAACTTCTGAAGCACGAGGCCCTTTGCCATCGGAACGGTTCCGACAGGGTCGAACTTCTTCTTAAGCTTGAAGTACTTTCTCTTCCACCACTTGTTAAGCATGCGGTGCTTCTTTCTCTTTTTTATAAGTTCCTTTGCAGCAAATTCTCCTTTTGGCAAATATTCACCTAATACTCCAGTATCTTTGAGTTACCCTGTTCTATGATCGCAAGGCTTATTACAGAATACGGTTTTCCGCAGACTGCACCGAGCTCAATAGAATTATCATCATAAGGCACAAGCTTGATTCCGCTGACCTTGCACAGGTGCTCTATGTCAGCTATCCTGTTCTTCTCTCCTTTCTGTGCCACTATTACAAGTTTTGCACTGTTGTCCTCTATAGCTCTGACCACTTCCTTGTAGCCGAGGCTGACCTTTCCGGTGTCAACCGCAATCCTAATGTCGTTACTAATGTTGCTCATAACAATCAAGCCGTCTTCTGCAGAGCGGTAATGCTCCGTCAAAGAGAAACAAGATATATTGGAGAGTAAGTTATAAAAAGATATTTAAACCTTCACCGAATGAACGTTTCCATCATTCATCTGAATTTTGATGATAAAAATAATGCGCTTTTGCTAAATGCCATCTAAAATTATACGGATATTACATTCAACACAGCTGTAAAAACCATTCACTTTATCATAGGGGCGGTTGACTCGGGGTAAGGATACTTCGTTGCCGATCTCTCGACCTTCTTGTACCTTAGTATCAGTTCCTTTGCCCTTTTCTTTGCCTGCTGCTCAGTTATCATTATCCTTGCCTCTCCTGTCTTTGCAGCCGCATCTGCCACCTTTCCAGCAACAGACGGCGCTATCCTTGTCTCAAAGCCCTTATCCGATATGCTTGGCAGTATGTGCTCTATGGTTATCTTTCCGGTGCTCTTTGCTATGGACAGTGCAGCTCCTACCAGCATGTCATTGTTTATCCTCTTTATACGTGCATCCAGCATGCCGCGCATTATACCTGGGAAAGCTATCACATTGTTAACCTGGTTTGGCCATTCGCTGCTCCCTGTTGCGACAACAGCAGCTCCTGCCTTCTTTGCATCTTCATACTCTATTTCAGGAAATGGATTTGCAAGAGAGAAGACTATTGCCTTCTGATTCATGCTCTTTATCATATCAGTAGTGAATGCTCCTCTCTCAGAAACACCTATTAGTACATCTGCTCCATTTGCAAGATCATTAAGTGTCCCTTTTTCAAGCTTTTTGTTGGTGATATCTGCAAGATGCTCCTTGAATTCATTCATGTTCTCCTTTCTTCCCTTGTATATCGCACCTTCTGTATCAAGGACCACTATATTGCGCATACCATAATGGTGCATCAGTTCTGCAATGCCTATTCCTGCGGCTCCTGCGCCGTTTATAACTACCTTTGCACCTTTGCCCTTGCCCACGACCTTGAGCGCATTTATCAGCGCTGCAAGCGCAGCTACAGCTGTTCCCTGCCTGTCATCGTGAAAGACAGGTATGTCTATCTCTGTTGAAAGCTTGTTTGCTATCCTTATCGATTTCGGCGATTTTATGTCCTCTATGTTTATTCCGCCGAAAGTAGGGGCTATCGCCTTGACTATATTTATTATCTCGTCCTCATCCTTTGTCGAAAGGCAGATTGGAACAGCATCTACGCCTCCGAATCTCTTGAAAAGAAGAGACTTTCCCTCCATTACCGGAAGTCCTGCCTCCGGTCCTATGTCCCCAAGCCCCAGTATTCTTGTACCGTCTGTGACTATGGCTATCGTATTTGACTTTGAGGTGTAGTCATAAGCTGTGTTTATGTCCTTCTTTATCGCTTCTGAGACATATGCCACACCTGGCGTATAATACACGGAAAGATCTTCAGCACAGTCTATTCTTACCTTTGACACCGTCTCTATCTTTCCATTATGCCTTATGTGTTCCTTAAGGGCCTTTTCCTTGTTGTCCAAAAAATCATCTCTCATCTCTTGCGTCTCTTTGATGTGGTAATCTTCACAGGCTTCATGAGCCTGTAAAGAAGTAAACCGATAACTGCCGTGAAGATAAGCATAACTACTATAGAAACGGTTCTATAATAATTTATCTGTAAATAAGAGCTCCTTGCAAAGAAAAGGGCTTTATCCGAATACTCTACAGCAAGCGCAGGGGAATTATGCGAATAAGCGGTTTCTGATTTGTTGAGATATGCGTATGCGGCAGAGAGATTGGAAGGATAAAAGATAAGATAGCCGCTCTCATTAACAGTCTGCAGATAGGCTGTAGCGTTCCTTATGCTCTGGTTTGCAGTCATCATGGTGTATGCAGGAGAGGCTGCGCTAGCCGAATAAACGGAATAAAAAAGAATAAAGGATAAGAAAATAAAAGAAATCCTATCCATGTAATTTCACAGGTTTACATCTATTTCAAGCTCCTTCTTGAGCTCCCTGTACCTGTTTCTTATTGTCACTTCTGTAACCCCTGCAACATCCGCAACCTCTTTCTGCGTCCTTCTCTCTCCTACAAGGGCGCCTGCGATATATACAGCAGCTGCAGATACTCCAGTAGGGCTCCTTCCGCTGACAAGGCCCTTCTTCATAGCCTGCTTCAGAAGCTGGTTTGCCTTCTCCTGCGCCTCTTCGCTTAGCTTAAGTGCAGATACATATCTCGGTACGTAGCTTGACGGATCTGTCAGAGGCACCTTCAGATGAAGCTCATGCGCTATCACCCTGAAGGATCTTCCTATCTCCTTCTTAGGCGCACCTGATATGCTCGCTATCTCATCAAGGGTCCTTGGCATGCCTGCGCTTCTGCATACTGCATATAGAGCAGCGTTAACCACCGTCTCTATAGGCCTTCCTCTTATAAGATTATTCTTGACGCACTGCCTGTATAGCAAAGCCGCCTGCTCCCTTATGTTCTCCGGAAGCCCCAGATAGCTTGCCACTCTGTTTAGTTCAGGAAGAGCTACAAGATAGTTCCTCTCGCTTGAACTTGCTATGCTTGCCCTCTTGTGCCACTTTCTCATTCTGTAAAGTTGTGCCTGTCTCTTTGAAGGAAGCTTTGTCCCTCTTATATCCTTATTATACATATCTATCTCGGTGACAAGGCCCTTGTTCGGCTTCATATATCTTATTGGAGCACCGGTTCTTGCCCTTGCATTCCTCTGATCAGCATCGAATGCTCTCCATTCCGGTCCTGTATCGGTAACATTTTCTTCTATTATCAGTCCGCAGCTGTTGCAGATATACTCTCCCCTTTCATTGTCAAAGATTATTTCCATAGATCCGCAGCTAGGACACTTCTTTGTAGTGCTGCCCATATCTCTTTTTTCCTGGGCAGGGGGCACGCTGACCTCTACAGAATCGCTCAGCTCTACCGTTCTAGGATGAGTCGCTACCGTAGGTCTGCTTACACTTATCTGTTTCTTTTTTGTAGGTTTACTTGATTTTGCCACTTTTAACACCTGTTAAACATAATGTTATTGCAATCCCGAAACATGAGATATACTTTTAAATCTTTCTCAAAATAAGCAATCAATAAGGGCATAATAAGATATTTAAAGGTTTCGGTATACTTCGCAAGAAGGCCTATCCTCTGAAGCAAAAGGTATATATAGCAGAATGGCTCTCTTAACAGCACTTGACAGTTTTAATTTTTTTACTAGCATACTGTAAGGAAGAATAAATCCTGGCGACTATAATGAGATACAAACCAAGAAATGATATTAGTAATGTTAAAAGAATAGAAACGGATGAGTTGGACCGTTTGGTACGCAACATAAACGTACGCGTGGCAGAAGAAAGCGAGGAGCAGAAGCCCAAACAAGAAGAGCATAAGAAGTCACATATTGTTGAGCATTCGATGACAGCAAAGATTATAGGGCGGGCAATTGAAGGTGCCGTCGTAGGGGCAATGTTAGTGGGATTCGGGGTGGCCTCAAAAGACATAGGCATATCTACTTACAAATCAGTGAAACGTACTATGGAAATACCGAAGGCCATATCAGAGGAAATGACAAGGCCATATCAGGCTACAGGAATAATTACTGCTTCAGGGAAAAGGACAAATGACGTCTTTGGTACTATCTATCTGAACAGTGCTGACGGTACATCTTATTACTATAAGAATGGTAAACAGGCAAGCAATTATGTTCCTTTAATGCATCAGTTTTCAATACCGTTAAGTACATACATAAAGGTAGTAAGTAGTAACGGCGATCAGACACTTTTTGTACAGAATATACTTGAAGTTAGGGGAAGCTATAGCCATAGTATCGTCTATCTGAATACATCTGAGATATACAAATTACCATCAACCTCGATCCTTAATGCAGTGGAACGTGGTGTTGAAGATGCTTTCACTAAATTACCTCCTGTGAACAATCCAACGCACTTGATGCGGGGCAAAGGTTATCAGGGCTATTACGGGCAGAAGAGATGGAATGTTTATTATGTATACAACAAATATGCCCAGGAGATCGAATTTCCAGCAGGCATAGGTCTGGACATCACTGCAAAGAAAGAAGGGGATAATTTAGTTATAAAATTCGGCCAGTTTCCTGCAGAAAAGGGTATGTTATACAGAGAGAAAATGCATGTGTTCGATAGAGTTACCTATCACGTAAAAGGTCTGGAGAAGGCATATATGATATTCAATAATGAGGATAGTACGGGACTTACAATATCAGGTTATGGCAATAATGAAGTTGTTAAGTCAAAAAATCTTGAAGGTGTATTAAGTTTATACGAAATAAACAATAAAAAAGTAGAACCTTTGATAATGAGCGGCACAAAAGAATGGGCTGTAAGCGGAGGAGCTTATAACGTGCGTGCGGAAGGAACGGGCAATTATGTTATCGTAACTACTGCTCCATCAAAAAAGAAATGAGCCGGCATTTACGGAAGGTAATTACGATTACCTGCTAATTTTTATATTATATAACAGTCAGATATATTGGAAGTGCCTCTCATGGCCATCTTTGCC
>JAMDBP010000025.1 GCA_023487825.1 Candidatus Martarchaeota archaeon | reverse complement strand
TATATGGCTCATATTTAAAAGGTATTGGCATAATATGCAATAGATTACATGGACAGGAAAAAGATGATTGAATTCTTAGGAGCGCTCTTCGTAGCGGCCATATTCTTGACATCGTATGCCGCTTTCTCGAGCAACAGCTCTAGTAATACGACAAGCACCTCCAGCACTGTAGCTACTTATTATGCAGTAGGAAGCACAAACGCAGCCATAACAGGATACAACAATACCTTATTTGTTAACGTAAGCTGCAAGGGAAACCTGCAGAATCAGACAGTTGATAGGATAAATGCACTTGCCACGCAGCTGGAGAACAACGGTTCGGTGCTGACGTATTCATCCTCTGGAAATAACTTCCAGATAGGCCCGCAGAATATGAATTCCAAGAGCATATATGATTACATCTATGCAAAGCTTAACTCTAACAGTACGAACTGCACAGTATTCAGCACAACCGCTACTGTGGAGCTTCCGGGCCTCATACAGATGGATATCCAGGGGCAGAGCATAACTGCAAATGTGCCTTACAGCGTTGCTTTGCAGCAGATCAGCCTGAAGCTGAACCAGTCGATGCCTTCTTCGATTCCGCTAAGGGTAGCTGCACTTGTAACTGCTAACGGAACTGTATATGGCAGCCCTTCAATCACCAGGGAGTAAGATGGATAATTTATCAAGCGCCATAAGGAAATATGCTGTAAAGAATGCAATGGAGCATGGAAGCGCACGTGAGTCAACGGTGCTTGCCAAGGTCATCTCACTTGACCCTTCGCTAAAGAACGATATGAAGTCACTTGCAATGCAGGTAGCTTCTGTAGTTAAGGAGATAAACGCGATGGACAAAGGTGCGCTGCAGAAAGCTTATTCCGAATATGAGGAAGAGTTTGAGAAGGAACATTCTGAGAAAGCTGCAAAGAGCGCATCGCACAGCTTTTATGTGGATGGAGCGGTAGAGGGGAATTTCAAGACAAGGTTTGCGCCTGAACCCAGCGGCTATATGCACATAGGTCATGCAAAAGCCGCCTTCATAGAGATGGAGCTTGCAAGAATATACAAGGGCAGCGTAAGCCTTTATTTTGATGATACAAACCCTGCAAAGGAGAGGCAGGAGTTTGTTGATGCTTTGAAGAAGGATTCAAAATGGCTAGGGCTCTCCTTCTCTGATGAGTATTACGCAAGCGACAACATAGAGTATGAATACAAGTGTGCGGAAAAGCTGATAAAGAAAGGCCATGCATATGTCTGCTTCTGCAATGCTGACACTATTGGGGAGAAGAGAAGCGAGGGCAAAGGGTGCGGGCACAGGAATCAGACAGAGGATGCGAACCTCTCCTTCTGGAAGAATATGATAAAGGGAGAGTATGATGAGAATCAGGTCTCACTAAGGTTCAAGGGAGATATGCAGGCGCTTAACACTGTTATGAGAGACCCGGTGCTGTTCAGGATAAAGAAGGATCTGCATTACAGGCAGGGAGACAAGTATGTCGCCTGGCCCTCCTATGACTTCAACACTCCGATAATTGATTCTATTAAAGGGGTAACGCATGCTGCAAGGAGCAAGGAGTATGAGTTGAGGGATGAGCTCTACTATAAGCTATTGGACCTTCTTGAGATGAGGAAGCCGAGGATAATAGAGTTCTCAAGGTTCGAGATAATCAACAATATGACAAGCAAGAGGAATACCAATAAGCTCATTGATGATGGATTTGTCTCCGGATATGATGATCCAAGGCTCGTAACCATCTCTGCTCTGCGCAAGAGAGGGATAAGGCCTGAAGCCATACGTGATTTTGTCCTTAGGTCAGGAATGAGCAAGTCTGAGAGCAGGTCAAGCATGGAGGAGCTCCTTGCGTTAAACAGAAGGATTATTGATGATAGTTCAAAGCGGCTTTTCTTTGTAAGGGAACCGATTAGGCTCGAGGTTGCAGGCATAGATAAGATTGATGTTAAACTTCCACTGCATCCCAATATTGATATAGGTTACAGGGAGTATAGATGCGGCAGCGTTTATTACATAGATGGTAATGATGCTGATGCACTTAAAGCCGGAGATATGGCTAGACTTAAAGGGGCCTTCAACATAAAGATAACAGAGGTAAATGATGATCTGATAAAGGGAGAGTACAAAGGGACGGATAAGATTGATGCACTTATAATTCAGTGGGTTTCCGATGGCAATTTCATGCAGTCAGAACTAACTTTAATAGGGGATCTGCTCAAGAATGATGAATTCAATAGGAACAGCATGATGAAGGTGAACGGATATGCCGAGAGCTATGCATCAGGGCTTAAGGACAATGATACGGTGCAGTTCGAGAGGATAGGCTTCTTCAAGTTTGATGCTAAGGAAAAGACCTTCTTTTCCTTATAATTCAGTAAAGGTTTTTAGTCTTGAGTGAAAAGGTAACAGTATGGAATTTGATAATATAATATGGCTGGGTCATGCCTCTTTTGCCATAAGGGCAGGTAGCAAGTTAGTGTATGTGGATCCTTTCAGGCTCGGTTCTTTCACTGAGCATGCTGATACAATACTGGTCACGCATCCACATTTCGACCACTTCAGCGTAGAGGAGATAAATAAGATAGCAAATGAAGATACGGAGATATTTGTGCCTAAGGATTCGATGCATGAAGTGAAAGTAGGCAAAGTATCAGGTGTTGAGCCATTAAATAGCTACTCTTCAAATGGGATACGATTCTCAACCCTTCCTGCTTACAATAACCAGAAAGAACGCATGCAGTTCCATCCAAGGTCAAACGGATGGGTAAGCTACATAATAGAGGCCAATGGGATTAAGATCTTCCATCCTGGGGATACCGACCACGTAAAGGAGATGGATACTCTTAATGTTGATGTTGCCCTGCTGCCGATAGGAGGGACATACACGATGGATGTGGACCAGGCTATAGAAGCAGCTAAGAGGATAAAGGCAAAGACGTTCATACCTATGCACTACAAAGCAGTACTTGGAAGGGAAAAGGCGGCTGAAGCCGAGCAGAGATTCCTTAAGAACGTGAAGAACAGCGTGCTGCTGAAAGAAGCTACTGAACCTTACTACTCTTTTGGCTGAGAAGCAGGATTATCTCCCTTGCAGTTGATAATATCTCTTCAGGACTCATTGCAAAGAGCCTCGATTCGTTATTCCTCAGTTTTTCTGACATTCTTGATGCGTCATCTTTGGTAATCCCCAGGGAATGCCTTGAGTCTATTAATGCATTTCGCAATCTTTTCTTCTTGTGCTGCATCAGCAGGTTTATGATATGTGATTCTTCCTTGGTTATCTCACTCTTTAATGGCTTTATATATATTACTGCAGAATCGACTCTTGGTATGGGAGTGAAGTTACCCTTCTTTACGTCCAGTATTTTTGTAACCCGAACGCACAGGTGTGACATTACACTAAGCCGCGAGTAATCCTTTGTGCCAGGCTCTGCAAGCATATGCTCTACGAACTCTTTCTGCAGGCACAGAATCGCCTGAAGCCTGTTCTCTATAAGGAACTCTATGACTTTGCTGGAGAGATTGTAAGGTACGTTTGCAATCATTATATCTATTTTGTATTTTTCCAGCATACCGTTACCGAGTCTGAAGAAATCCTCGTTTATCAGTTCAAGGTTTTTGTTCCTCATTGTTGCGTTTAGTATTTTGTATAAGGTCTCGTCTTTCTCTACTGCAAGTACGAACTTTGCCTTTTCACACAGCTTCTTGGTCAGTATTCCTCTTCCTGGTCCTAGCTCTATTACATTCTTGCCTTCGGCATGGACAGCCTCTACCTCAGCTATGTGTTCATTCACAAGGAACACCTGCCCGAGTTTCTTTTTTGGCCTTGGACCTAGCATCTAAAAACCGATTAAAGCAGTAATATAAACTGTTATTATTAATTAATAAGTGTGCGGTAGTGAGATGAAAGGGCAATCTGCTATAGAGTTCATATCAGTATACGGGTTTATGCTGATAATAGCATCGCTTTTCATAGCACTGATAGTATTGTTTGCATTTTCAGCACAGGATTCGATACAGACTTCTCAGTGCAACGGCTACTCCGGATTCTATTGTGGTAGCGCGCAGGCAGTATATAATTCCGTTGCAAAGAATTCTCTTATATACATAGCACTTGACAGCGAACAGAGCGCTCCTGTAAACGTAATAGGCATAAATGTAGTTGTAAGCAATTCGATTTACACAGGAACTTGCAATCCTTCTGTTGCAGATCCTGCATCTCGTATAAATTGCATTGTAGGGATTAATTCCATAACCAGAGATGGACAACAGATAGTTGGTTCATACGTTATAAATGGCGAATATTGCAACTCTCCTTTATACAACGTCACTATAAAAGCATGCGAATATCAGAACGTTACTTATACAGGTTTCTTCTCCACATTCGTTTCGAACCATCTGAGTATAGGATATGAGAATAACACAGTAGATGCTAACGTTGTCGGAGCTATAACTGCAGGCATTTCAAACCCTTCAGGAGTCTCAATATCTCCATCAAGTACATATGCATATGTGACGAACGAAGGAAGCAGCAATGTAGTAAT
Organism: Candidatus Martarchaeota archaeon; assembly: GCA_023487825.1. The sequence goes on along the minus strand of JAMDBP010000025.1, from coordinate 862 downwards.
AATAAACACAGTAACAAATACAGTAACAGGCTCAATAAGCGGTAGTTTTGAACAACCTGCTTCTGTAGCAATATCACCTACAGGTACATACGCTTATGTCGGAAATATGTATTTTGGAGGTTACCCGAATATAGATAGAATAGATACTGCGACCAACACAGTAACAGGCAGCTTTTCAACAGTAGGTTATAATGCAGGAGATCCTGAAGGTATGACCATCTCGCCTTCGGGTTCCACAGCATGGGTTGGTGGCACTGCGAATGTAATAACGGTTGATACTGCAACAAACCAGATAACTACGACAAATATTGCTGTCCAGATAGATCTTGGGGGATTGGCCATGTCTCCTAACGGGGCGTATGTTTACCTGGTAAACTATTATGGAAATAATGTATTACTCATAAATACTGCAAATAAAGACATCTCAGGTAGCATAACATATAAGGACTTTCTATACCCTTCTGGAGACGCCATATCTCCAGATGGCAAGTATCTTTATGTAGCAAATACTGGAACGAATGAGGTATTTATAGTGGATACAACAACCAGCAAAGTCGTTGATACGCTTAAAAATGGTTTCAATATCCCGACAGGAATAGCATTTGCGCATAGCGGCTCTTTTGTATATGTTACAAATAGCGGGTCTAACAATGTGGTTATAATAAATCCAGGGTCTTACAATTAGACTTTTTTAAAAGGTCTTGCTCTGCCTATCTTGACATGCTTGAAATTATGCTTCGATAAGCGGATCTTTTCTTTTCTATAACTTTTATCCTGCTTGTCCTTCTGCTTGCAATTCTTCTGAGCTTTACGGCCTTCTTCTTCCTGAAGAACTTCAGCAGTCCCGATTCAGTCATCTTTA
>JAMDBP010000003.1 GCA_023487825.1 Candidatus Martarchaeota archaeon | reverse complement strand
AGAAGTTGTTATTATTGTGCTTTGTATACTGGCATAACGGGAACAAGTAACACCTTCCTGTGGCTGGTTCCTACTGCAGATGCCGGTAACACAATATCTGCAAATGTCTTTATAACAGATTCAGCTTCAACTCCGGCAACAGTCAACAGCATAAGCAGTGAAATTACAATCAATCCTGCTCTTACTGCAGGCCTAATAACCCCTTCAAACCCTACAATAAACTCAGGGCAGAGCGTAACCCTCAATGCAAATGCAATCGGCGGAACCTCCCCGTACACATACAACTGGTATTCCGTATCGGGCACAACATCGCCAACATGCACAACTGCAAACCAGATTTTAGGGGAGAATGCAAATACTCTTCTTGTCAGTCCAACAGCACCTAGCACATATGCCTACCAAGTGACAGACAGCGCTTCTTCAAACAATGTAGGATGTTCATCAGGAGATACTGTCACTGTACATACCGGTCCTCAGGTCAGCAATCCATATGCAGGAGGTCCAACAGGTTACTTCGGACCCAATTCCACGCTCTCAAGCAGCACGACCTCCACAACCACCATATCATCTTCAACATCTTCTTCGTCTACGAGTTCAACTACAGTCTCAACTTCATCTACTACTTCCACATCTACTGCAAGTACCTCGTCTATAAAGCCCTCTACAACCATAACTCCCATAGTGGTGTCTAAATCGGTAATAGTATCTGAAACTAGTACCGGAAAGGTAAACTTCACGGAGTATAACATCACCATTGGAGTAAGCACTCCGGATAAAACACAGAGCAACGTCACAATCTCTCTTTATAAGCCGGCAAACATAAACGTAACCCCGGATAATTACAGCAATATCTTCTCATTCAAACTTAATGCATCTTCAGCGGATGTAAACATGAATATAACCATGGGTTACAATTGCCAATACGGGACGGATGTAGCGCCTTTTGTACTTGAAAATAATACGTGGAATCAGATATACAATTATGTGGTCTTGCAGGATCCGTGCAGGATATCCTTCCCAGCTCCTAATGGCCATACGATAGGCCTGTTCAGATACTCGCCAAGTATACAAAGCACAATAATAACAACTTCTATAGCAGCAACAACAGCTATAAGGAATTACGCGTACGCCTCTCCATATCCATACTATTACTTGGCAATCGCTATCATCATCTTGCTTATACTGATTGCCTATCTTCTAATTAGAAACAGGAATAAGCAAAAGTAGTGGTGTGCCGTAGCCCCTCTTCTGTTTTAGGTGACATTCGACTAAGCGGCATTCTGCCTTGCATGCTCACAGTATGCACATCGGCACGTTTCATCCACACCGGTGCGCTCGTCTTGTCATCGCTTTTATGCACCGCAGTGGTCTCGTTTCTGTTCCGAATAAGGCCTTAAGCCACACATACTCTGCATGGAGGGAGCTTCCTCAGTCATATAGACCGTAAGCCACCCGCACACCACTACATTTTAATATGAATTTGAGATATATAAATGTGATAGGATGGTAAACCCTGCACTCACTCTCAGTGGATTGGTAAGCATAGCGCTTCCAATAGTGATAATACTCATAGTGCTTTTCATACTCTTCAAGCTTGGAAAATTCGTACTCAAATATGTGCTTGGAGTAATCGTAAACAGTATATTGGGATTCATTGCCATATTCATACTGAATGCCCTATTCAATATCGGCATACCTTTTACATGGCCTATAATAATAGCGACTGCACTGTTCGGACTCCCTGCTGTAGGCACAATGGTAATACTTCATGTGCTTGCCGGAGTCGCGCTCTGAGGAAAAGCTCTGTTTTAGGATTAAGTTTATTGCAACGACGAAGAGCTCCTTGTCATATGTGCAGATTACTTTGCAAGGCTGATATCCTCTTTCTTTACGGTCTCCCTTTTTGCATGTGCGGCGAGCTTTACTGCCTTTGCAGCTATGCCATAGCTGAACTTATTGACTATCTTGCACAGCTCTATCGCTGCGGAATCGCTAACTCTTTTTGCTCCAGATTCCTTAAGGATCTTCTTGGCTGCAAGCTTTGTCATAGTCATATCTGCACCATAATACATTGTAGAATTTTACTCTGATGCTGCATAAAAACGTAATAATATTTCTTTATATGATAAATATATAAACATATGATTGCGTGGAAGAGAAGGGGAATAGAAAGAGGTATCCAGAAGTTATGCCGCTCTCAGAGGCAAGCAAGGATAGCTTTGCATCCTTCATAAAAGATGTCTTCCTGGAAAGTCCTGACGCTATGTGGTACGAGAAGCTGCCGAGCGAAAAGGAGCTGGAGGGCCTTTTCACAGCAAAACTTGAGGGCTGTAAGGAGGGAGGCGTCATAGACCTTGTCTTCAGCTCAGGAGAGAAGCTCTTGTGCGAGGTAGAGGTAGTGAGGGTGAATAAGGAAAGGGCAGTAGTGGGCATAATAACTAGATCAGAGAGCATGGGTACGGGGATAAGCGACATGCTGCTACGGAGCGCTGAAGAAAAAGCCAAGGAATTGAGTATAAAAGAGCTTATCGCTGAGGTAAAGAAGAAGAATAAAAGGGCGATAGAGTTCTTCAAGAGAAACGGCTATGTTGAACTAGGGGACAATGAAGAACTTGCAACGCTTGCAAAGAGGATCTGATCAGCTTACATTCCTTACTGCAAGCGGATTCCCTCCAACCTGTGAAAGAAGCACCTGCACAGAGTAATTCAGCTTGCTTGAGCTGTAATCTACGAGCCATACCTTCTGATATGAGGTATTGCTGTAGTTGATAGCGCCATAGTAGGTTGCATGGACAGATACATTTGCATATCCTGCCTTTTGCACATATGAATTTACTGATGATATATTCAATTCATGGGATAATGCTATTGCGACAGGATAAGAGGCAACGATATAGCTGCTGTGGTTGTTGGCAAATCCATTGACTATGCAGTTTCCTGTATAGTTGTTCTCTACCCTGCTGACAAAACCGTACTGCGGATAATCGAAAGAGAGAACGCTGTATGATGGGCATGGTGAGGTTGAGTTGGATATTACTGAGGCCAGTATGTACCAGCTACCGGCATACACCGAAGAAGACACGTTAGTTATGTTCACAGTTGCTCCTGGATAATTGTTCTTAAGGTAATCGAGAATCAATGATGTTGCCTGCGCCTTGGTTACCTGATTGGCAGAGGACTGCCTGAGAAGGTAGTATGCAGATACTATTACAACAGCTATTACTACGGCTACTATTACTGCCTTTGTGAGCAAATCCATGATTGAAGATTAGCGAATAAGTATATAAATAATACTCTCGGGGCTAACAAATGCTGCCATCAGCAATCTCTGCAGATTTTATCGCTGCTGCCACCAGAAAATCAAGTTTTATCTCCTTTTCTATCCTTATTACTGCCTTAGGATCGGAATTTATCACGGGGTGCTTTGCATATATGGAGCACACATCCCGATAAGGTTTTACAGATTCGTCGAATGTGCCTATTCTTCTCGCAATCTCTATTATATCTGTTTTGTCGAAGCAGGCAAGGGGCCTTATTACAGCTGCTTTTATATCCTGCTCCTCTGCGAAAAGATTATTCTGTGTCTGAGATGCAACCTGTCCGATGCTCTCTCCTGTAACTATCACCATGCTCTTCTCCCTTTCAAGAAGCTGTTCTGCACACTTCAGCATGAATCTCTTCAGCATTACAAGTTCGTATCTGCCCGTCTTCAGAGCTGCAACCTGGAATCTGTGTGTAGGAATATAGTAGGTACGGTATGCTTCATGATACTCAGCGAGTATCTCTATCAGATTGGCTATCTTCGATTCGAGTGCCTCCGAGGCTTTAGGGAACGCATGCATATGCACGTATACTGGTTCCATCCCACGTTTCATCGCAAGCCATGCCGCTACCGGAGAGTCTATCCCCCCTGAGAAAAGGACAATGCACCGTCCGCTGCTGCCTACCGGAAGGCCTCCCAATCCCTTGAATCTCTTTACGGAGATGTACGCAAAATCCTTTGCAACACTAATGTAAACCTCACGTGAATACTTCTTCGGAGAGAGAGGTATTCCCTTCTTTTCAGCTGCTGCTGCGAGTTTTCTGACTATATCCTCGCTGTTGAACTTATGCTGCTTATATGCCCTGTGCGCGTTTATCCTGAATGCCCCTCTTCCCTCTGCATTCTTCATGATCCTGCACGTATCCTTAACTATGGATGAAAGATTAGGTTCGGTCTCATATGCCACTTCATATGTACCTACGCCAAAAAGGAAACCTATCCTTCGAAGAGCCTCATCGAAGGAGCTCTCAGAAGGCCTTATAATTATCTTGTCATAATGCTTATCCACTCTGTACTTCAGCCCCGAGAATTTAACTTCCATATTGCCAAGGAGAATGTTTATGTAATCGCTGCGGTTCTTTCCGCGAAGCCAGAGCTCACCATATCTCATTACTATCATACGCTTTTCTTTTGCCGGCATAGGGATACCTGTCTGAAAGGCTTACGCTACTAATGCATCATCCATATATAAAAAATGAGAGAATACCCTGCAGATTACTTTGCAGCGTGCTTTGCAAGCTTCTCAGCAATCTCCTTCTTGTTTGGCTTCCTATCATGTATGGTGTTGAGCCTGTAGCATCTTTTGCTGCAGTAGTACTTTATCGCTCCATTCCTCCTTACATACATGAAGCCTGTGCCCTTTTCCATATCAACAGTGCAGTATGAGCATTTCATAATGATTACCTTGCCCTTATAGGCTTATCCTCTCTTGTAGTGTCAGGAAGCCTTATCTTATCTCCTACCTTTATCCTTCCTGAAACGTTCCTTCTTATGACTCTGCCAGTATCCCTGCCCTCCAGGACCCTGCACATAGCCTGCTTTATCTCGCCGTATATGCCTGTCCTGTTTGGATTTACCTCAACGACCTCTGCGAGATAGCCCTCGAACTTCTTGCCCTCATCAGGGCTTCCGCCCTGCGGCTTGGACACAGGAGCCTGCACCTTTGCAGTCTGCTCCTTCTCATTCTGTTGTTCGTTTACTTGCGATTCAGCCATTTACACTCACTCTTTCTTTTCAGCTTCCTCCTTCTGCTTCTTCTCAGGAGCTTTCTTCTCTGCCTTAGGCTCTGCAGCTTTCTTCTCAGAAGGGACCTCCTTTCCGCTTATCTTTGATACAACTTCCTTGATTATCCCCTCTGCTCCTGCTGCCTTCTCTATTGCAGCTGCAGTGCAAGGCACATTTATTCCAAGGGCCTGCCCCAAAGCAAGCTTTGTAGGAACATAAACATAAGCTATCTTCCTCTGTTCGCAAAGCGTAGGGATATGCATGACTACCTCTTCAGGCTCTACATCCTCTGCTATTATTACAAGAGAGGACATGTTTCTTTCTATGCTCTTGGTGACCTCGTTAACTCCCTTTCTAACG
>JAMDBP010000005.1 GCA_023487825.1 Candidatus Martarchaeota archaeon | reverse complement strand
TGTAAGGGTTTTGCGTAGTGACCGTAAAGGTGTTGAATCCGTTGCCAATCCCATCCCTTATCCGCAATCTGTTGAATATATAGTATAGCCCGTTGCCCTGCTCTGTTTTCATGATTGCTGAGGAGGAAAAATAGCAGGCGTTTTTTTCATAATAAGATGCTGCAAATCCTACCCTTTGCATGTTCTCTGCATTGTATGCGACGAGCAGAAGGCTGTTGCCTATTATCAGATTTTTTACCTCTCCGTCAGATATTACCGGGGCGAATGAGTCTCGGGATATCCTCGCAATGTCCTTGAATAGCTCCTCGCTTATGTAAACTTCTCCATTATAGTCTGCCTTGCGTTTGGTTATCTTATATGTGTTTTTTGTCTCTGGAGCATAGTCTATTTTTAGAGCCATAATGTCGCCTCTTGCTTTCGGATTTTGCATACGTGGACGTGAATGTCTTGGATTCTGTTGTTTTGAAGTCGCCGTTTGAGACCAGCATGTCTCGTAATTTGATTAAAAAATTGATGTAACATTTTCGATTAACCTGATATTTAAATCAGCATGTTCCACTTCCACTATTTCGGAATGTTTAAATATGACTGAAAGGAGAGATGTTTTGTGGGGATAAAAGTGGATAGGATAGCTCTAGAAAGACAGGTAGATGGGGGAGACTCGTTGGTGCAGTTCCTGAATAACAGCTGCATGAGCTGCAGGAAGGAATTTGGCAAGGACGAGATAAGAGTTCTGCCGTCTTCGTACATACAGGAGAGGGACTTCTACGTCAGGAGCGGCATTGTGAAGAAGAGACTGCTCTGCGTAGGCTGCTACAACGGCACACGTATGGCTACGAAGACAAGGAGCAATAGGAACAGGAACACGCGCAGGACAGGATTGCGCAGGCTCTTCTCTTCGAGAGGCTTCCTTTCGGAGACCCTGGTCTGAGGATTACTTCCTCTTTCTAAGGTCGGCCGTTATTATATGGAAGTTTTTCTCTGCGTTATCGTACCCTAGTGCAGACTTGAAGACCTCTGCGTCTAGAGTCATAGTACTGTCCGAATAAGGATCGTTTATGTAGAATGCATCCTTATCGTAGCCGGTTACGACCACCCAGTGCGGTGACGACTCCATGTAAGGGTTTATCACGTTTGCATCAATCAGAACTATCGGGAGCTGGTTTGCAGAGAGTGCCTTCTTTATGGAATTTATTGTTATGTTGTTTGAGTGCTCCTCTTCAACCTTCATGGACAGGGCCTTGCCCTTTATCTCGTTGAATGAAGCCGTAAGCGTATCCAGATTGACATTTTCATAGACTGCAAGCTTCTTATCATATCCTTCGTCTTTTGTATTGCTTATTATTCTTACTCTTGCACCTCTCTTTGCAAGTGCATATGCTATCCCGTACTTTGACCCGTGCCAGACGCTCCCGTTAACCGCTTCCTGCCATATCCCGTACTCCTGATCCTTTGAGAGCTTGAAGTTCTTGTTTATATATTTCAGTACCATCATGGTGCAGGCTGCGGAGCTTGTGAATTCCTCTGTCTGAGGATAGTGAGGCACCTCAAGGGTGACCTGCGGCTTGAGTTTTGCCCTCTTAGAATGAGACTGGACTTTTGAGGGTTTCTTGACTGGTTTCGCCTTTTTCGTGGATCTTTTCTTGGTTATCGCCATTGAATCACATTTTGTGGTGCAGGGAGAGAGATTTGTTCAATAATATTGAACTCTCGTAGGCCTAAGCCAACAGATCTTGAGTCTGTCGCGTTTGACCAGGCTCCGCCATCCCTGCACGGCTATTTAATTATATGTTTCATTATATAATATTATCTAGTATTTATACGTTTGCATTGCAAAAAAATGCGTAATTTCCTCAGTTTCACTGATATTTAAAGGTTAGGTTATGAGAGTCAAAAAGATTGATGATTATAGGTTCAATATAGAGAAGGACACTTCAAGCGGCATGAATACAGGAGTGGTCATGTACTCCTCTGAGAAACTTATGGCCAACCTTAAGAATGATAGGACGATGCAACAGGCTGCAAATGCCGCAACGCTGCCTGGAATACGCGGGAATGTCATGGTTATGCCAGACGGCCATGAGGGCTATGGTTTTCCCGTAGGAGGAGTGGCTGGCTTTGATTCTGACGAGGGGATAATCTCCCCAGGTGCGATAGGATTTGACATAAACTGCGGCATACGCGTAATAAGGACAAATCTGGAAGAGTCCGATATAAGGAAGAATATGAAGAGACTCTCTGATGAGATATTCTCCAGTGTGCCTAGCGGGCTTGACAGCAGGCTTAAAGCTGGTTTTGAGCTCTCAGACCTTGAAAAGGTAGCTCATGAAGGCGCGGCATACCTTGTAAGCAAGGGCTTCGGAGTCCATGAGGATATAGAGCATATGGAGGAGAATGGGTGCATGGAGGGTGCGGACTTCTCCAAAGTGAGCCAGCGCGCAAAGTCAAGAGGGAAGAATCAGCTTGGCACTCTCGGAGCCGGCAACCACTTCCTTGAGATACAGAAAATAGATAAGATATTTGACAAGAGGCTTGCAAAGGCATACGGAGTATATGAAGGGCAGATAGTAATCATGGTGCATACCGGATCAAGAGGCTTCGGCCACCAGATATGCAGCGATTATCTCCGTACGCTTGCGGAATACCAGGCCAGGAAGGGCATAAAGATAGTTGATCCGGAGCTTAGCTACGCGCATGTTAAGAGCAAGGAAGCGGATGATTATCTTAAGGCTATGAAGTGCGGAGTGAACTTCGCATTTGCCAACAGGGAGATGATAACGCACATAATAAGGGAGAGCTTTGAGAAGGTGATGGGAAGGAGTGCTGAAGAACTGGGAATGAGCCTGCTGTACGACCTTTCTCACAATATAGCAAAGCTCGAGGAACATAAAGTAGATGGTAAAAGAGAGGCAGTGTACGTGCACAGGAAGGGAGCTACAAGGGCATTTGCAAAAGGAAGGAAGGAGATACCAGAGGTTTACAGGGATTATGGGCAGCCGGTACTCATACCAGGAAGCATGGGAACAGCCAGCTACATACTTGCAGGTGGTGAAGGGGCAATGGAAGAGACCTTCGGCTCTGCATGCCACGGCGCTGGCAGAGTCATGTCTAGGCACCAGGCGCTTCGTGAGATAGGAGCGGAAAAGACCATGGCCTCTATGAAGAGCAAGGATATAGAGCTCAGAGTGCATGATAGAAGGCTGGTAAGCGAGGAATCCGAATGGGTCTACAAGGATATAGACGAGGTAATCAGGGTGGTTGAAGGGGCGGGGCTTGCAGCGCCCGTATCGAGGAATGTGCCAATAGCCGTGATAAAGGGCTGATATGCGCATATCTGCAGGCTATCTCTGTTTATATCCCGGCTGCACCGGCCACATTTTTGATGCGCTTCCCGTATATCTTGTACTTTGGAATGTCTATTAATGATGAAATTATGTCAATGAGCTTTTCAGCACTGACGAACTCTTTCCTCATTGCAAGATATTTTGCAGCATAGAATATCGCACTTGTTTCCCTTGCGTGAAGCATCTCGTTTATTTTTTTCTCCGCATCCTTATCATTGGATTCTGTTGCAAGTACCATTTTCGCGTATTTGAATGCGAGAGTAGTACCAGGCTTATTTTCCAGTATTATTGATGCGTGCGCATATCTCTTCAGCTTGATCTCCGCCATAGCCTTGATGAAGAGTGAATTCTCATCTTCTGCCTTTGAGAGCTCCAGTGTCTCTATGCTTTTGTGGAGGCACTCCCTGTTCCTTGACTCGAGATGCATAGCGTTATACTTGTTCCTTTTTATCTCGTCGTTCCTGTTGTCCGCGTTCCTCTCCATGAACGCCTTCATCGTATAGTCAACATCCATATAAGTTATGTCTGAAAGTGATCTGTAAAGGGACGCTAGCGCGTATAGCACCTTTGGATCGGCATTTGTGCAGAGCTGCTCTGCACTCTCAATGGCTTCGAGATATGCGCCCTTTGCTATTGATCTGCTTATGCTCCCCAGTTTCGATGCGACTGCAGGATCAGTAGAGCTCTTTTCTCCTGGTATTACCATCGATTCGCATAACGGGCATATTGAATAGGGGCCTTCCGCGCACATGTACTCCGTTGAGCAGTAGGTGCACTTTGCCTTGGATTCAGGAAGCTTGAATGCCTTTGCATTATGATACAGGCTCATGATTAATTTGTATCATAAAGCATTTTATATATGTCAGCGTTTTTTGAGTACAGCAAATAGGTGCATTCTGTCGAAAGGCATGAGGTCCATTGTCTCTACGACCTCGAAGGTGCCGGATACCGCCTTGAGGAATTCTTTATATACCACTTTAGGATTCTTGGATACGCTTATGCTCTGCGACTTTATGGCGACATATGCATAGCTGCCTTTTGCTATGAACCTGCTGTTCTCGATAAGCATCTGTGCCTGATCCCTTGCCGCTATATCCTGGTACATAACGTCTGCGTTCCCAACTTCTTCGGCATACTTCTCAACATTCCTTGCATTTTCCAGGATAGGCAGCATGTTCTCCCTTTTTTCGCATACCTTTATCAGGTCGCGCACGCTCCTCTCCGATATCTCTACGCAGTACAGCTCGCCTTCCGTTGATATTATGTCGCTTATATGGCTGCATGTCGTACCTGTCGCTGCGCCTAGGTAAAGAACTTTGCTGCCTTTCTTTATCTGCATGTGCTTCATTCCTTTCAGAATGGCAGCGGCAAGCTTTGACCTGTAGGGATTCCATAGCCTGTACTCTTTGCCGTCAGCTTTCACAAGCTCCTCTCCGTAGACCTTCTCTCCCTGAACAAGATTGACTGTTGCGAGCTTGCCATTGACTCGGAACACTCCGTCGAATACTTCCTTTGCAATCATTAGAACACTAGCATGATTTGGCGGTGCATATTTATAATCCTTTTAATGGACAATACGTTCATGGACGGCGACCGGTATGACAATCTGCTCTCCGTAGTAACGGGTCTTTACAAAGAAGCGGGCACCCCTACGGAGCTTATGAAAAGGTTCTCGGCGAAGATGCAGAGCGTCAGCGGGGTCGACAGCGCCATTGTGAAGGAGCTGAGTGTAGAGAGTAAGAGAGGCAATTTTGAAGAATTCATATTCAACACACGGAAACCTTATGTTGACAATAGCCTGAGCGACTATTCGGCTTTTCCTGAACTGATAGAATATTACAACAAGGGTTACAAGAGCTGCATGGTGCTCCCCATAAGCGCTTATGATAAGAAATTCGGACTGCTCATACTATTGTCAAAGCAGGAGGAAGCCTTTGGCGGAAACGCCATCTCTGATGCAGTAGTCATGGTAGAAGCTGTGGGGAACGCAGCACTCTTCCTTTCCGAGAAAGAAAAGAGCGTAAACCTTGCGAAGTATTTTGACGCATCTTTTAATGCGGCCGTACCGCAGGTGCTTATCGACAAAAATGGAAGTGTCATAAAGGCTAACAAAGACTATGCCAATCTTTTTGATTATTCGGTTGATAT
>JAMDBP010000019.1 GCA_023487825.1 Candidatus Martarchaeota archaeon | reverse complement strand
TACAAGGAGACACAACAGAGCGATCAAGGGTTATGTAGGCAGCGTTGAACCTAAGATACACCCTAAGAAACTTGGCAAGAGGCAGAAGGTAATGGTACAGTGCACCGTATGCAAGAAGACCACAGAGCGGGTATTCGGCAGGAGAACGAAGAAGAAAATAGAGATAAAACACTGATTAAATGTTAAGGAAAAAAGAGCTTCCCGCACAGGGAGAGTTCGTAATAATAAAGATAACGAAGGTTACCCCCCACGGTGCGTACTGCAAGCTAGAAGAATACGGTACGGACGCATATCTTCCCATATCAGAAGTATCCTCAGGATGGATAAAGAACATACACGAGTTCATAAGGGAGGGGCAGCAGGACGTAGCAAAGGTAATCTTCATAGACCCTACCAAGAACGCCGTCGATATCTCATTGAAAAAAGTAACACAAAAAGAAAAGAAGGACAAGATAAACGATTACAGCGCGGAGAAAAGGGCAAAGGCAATATTTGACAGCACGGCAAAGCTCGCGAAGAAGGAGAATGCCAAGGAGGAAATAATAAGCAAGATACCCCAGAACATAACCACTTACCACGAACTGCTCACCCTTGCTTACGAAGGCAAAGATCCTCTTGCAGCATGCGGTGACAAGGTCTTCAAGGAAGCGTTCTATGAAGCCGCAAAGAAAAACATAAAGCCCAAAACCTATACTGTTTCGTACAATCTGGAGATGAACGTTACGAACCCACAGAAAGGGATAATGCTGATAAAAACACTCCTTAAAGAGATTGCATCAAAGGGTAACGAAACCAGGTATCTGGGAGCACCTCACTACTCCCTGACTTCAACAGATTCTGATTATACAAAGGCAGAAGCGAGAATAAAGAGTGCGGAAGCTATACTGGAAAAGCACTCTTCAGAGATACAATATGTGCTCAAGAAAGTGAACAAGTGATTGCCTGGACAAAACCAAAATATACTACAAGAAGAGGAAGCTTAAGGATCCTATACTGATAGTAGGACTTCCGGGCATAGGAAACGTAGGCAATCTTGCCGCGGAGCATATCAGGAAATCGATAAAAGCCGAGAAATTCGCCACTCTCTATTCTCCATACTTTCTTCATCAGGTTCTGATGCTGAAGAGTGGAGGCTTCAGGGCAGTAAGCAACAGATTCTATTACAAAAACATAAAGGGAAAGGACATACTTGTACTTCTTGGAGACACACAATCTCCATCCTCAGAAGGGCAGTACGAGGTTAATGAACTGATAGTCAAGTTTTTCAAGAAACTAGGAGGGAAGCGTATCTATACCATAGGCGGATACAACGCATCAAACAAGTATACTGAATCGCCAAAGGTCTTTGCAGTCTCAAACGACAAGACTATGAGGAAGGAGCTGGAAAAGCATGGCGTAATATTCGGTAAGATAACCGGTACCATATGGGGATCTGCAGGGCTCATACCTGTTTTTGCACAGAAGTACGGCATACCTTCGGCATGCCTGATGGGTGAGACAGGCTTCCTTGAAATAGATGCAAGCGCCGCCAGGGCCGTCCTCCGCGTAATGGAGAATATAATAGGCACGAAGATAGAGCTTGAAAACCTGGACAAACTCAAGAAGGAGACCGAGCGCGTGATAAAGGAGATAGAGCAGTCTATAGACACACATGATCCATCAAAACCTTCGGAAGGAATGCCTTATATTAGATAGGCGCCAGTAGTCTAGCCTGGCCAGGACTTTGCCTTCCCAAGGCAATAACCCGGGTTCAAATCCCGGCTGGCGCATCAATTTCCTATCCTTTCACCTACGGCTGCCATATAATCGCATACCGCTCCTATGACAGGGCCTGCAAACGCAAGCGAAGAGGTGCTTGATTTGAAATATTCTATCTCTCTGCTATCCATGGCCCTTGAGATTACCACAAACGCAGGATACGCTATGATGAGTATGGCCAATCCTGCTATTATCTCGATTGCCATTGACTGAGTCGCAAGAAGCGCAATAAGCATAAGTATCGCTGCTCCTATATTCGCCATTGACAGCTTGAAGAGTTTCCCAAGATTAATTTTTATTTTAAGCATACGCGAAACAGCAAAGGTGAATAAGATGCTATTTGCAATGCTCCCTACGAAGAATATGCTCGCTATCGCTCCCACTACCCCGAAATAAGGTACAAGAATAAGCATAGACGCAAACTGCAGGATAGAAGAGAGCGCACCGTATTTCAGGATCTTCTTTGTAAATCCTCGTGCTATAAGCATGGATCCGGAAAAGAACCCCACAAGCCCTGTAACCGTCCCTATTGCTATCAATGTGAGATAAAACGGAGCAAGAGTATAGCTACTGCCTATGAGGATGTATATCAGTGATTTGCTGAATACGGCAAAGAAGAGCAGGATTGGAAACGTGACAAACACGGAATAGAGTACAGAGGCATTGAAGACGCCTTCACTATAAGCTCTCTTTTCACTCTTCTTAGCAGCTTCCGAAAATGTAGGGAGCATAACAGAAACTACAGAACCATAAAACACAAGGAGTACTGAAAGACCTTTCAACGCAGTCCCATAATTTCCTATTACGGTCTCGCTTACAAAAAATCCAAGAAGGATAACAGAGAAGTTCTGCATGCTGCTCGTAAAGAAGTTATAGATTGCAAGCGGATAAGAAAACCCAAGGGCCTTTTTGACATCCGGCATTTTAGGATACCATGGGCAGAAATCCATATACTGCGAGAGATACCTGTTTATGTAGAAGAGCGCCACTATGAGCCCTATTATGCTTCCTATTAGCGTACCAAGCAGTATTCCCATAACACCATAGCCGTTAAGCAGTGTATAAGCAGTTATTGTAAGATCAGAAGCCATGTATGCCAGATATGCCACTGAGAAGTCCCTGCCCCTGCCAAGGCCTATGAGTATTCCTGCGACAGCGCCGTACATTATGGTTGAGAAGAGTATAAGCGAGCCAAGTTCAAGAAGAGTCTGCGTAACCCCTATCGCATTACCAAATACTGATGCTACATAACCGCTTAGAAGGATCCCGAGCAGTGCAAGAAGCAGACTGACCAGAGCTACAGAGACAAAACCTGCAGAGAGGACCTTCTGCATGCTCTTCCCGTCCTTTTTATAGTTTAATTCGGCCACATACTTCTTGAAATAAGAGGATATGCCAAAATCAGTAACGCTGCCTATAAGCGTATAATAGCTGACTATGAAGACGTAAACCCCGAATAGTGCTGCTCCAAGCAGTCTTGTAGCTATTACTATCTTGAATGCTGCAAGCAAGACGCCAAGCGCATTTCCGATAAAGAGCGGGTATATAGTACCAGCTGCCTTTGCACCCAAACCAGAACCTGATTTAGCCATTTATCATAACCAATACAGACTAAGCGGACAAATATTTAAATACGGATTAAAAAGAAAAGAAAAAGAGCAGATCTCTCTACTCTCTTTTAGACTTCTTAAGTTCACCAAGATGCTCTTCCTTTCCGGCTGCTGTAATCACCAGACCTGCCGCCGCCACAGCCAAAAAGACAACGGAGCCCTCCAGAGTCACATGGCCGCCAGATACATATGCTCCTATAATCCCTCCCAGTGCTCCTCCTGCCACATATCCGCCCCTATAAAGTTTAGCTACAGGTTTACTTATTTCCGGCTTATCACTTTCTGTCCAATTCCTTACTCTCGTGGTGTTCATATTATTACAAAGATACTGTGCTATTTTTCATATTTAAAAACAGCTATTTATCTTGACAGTTGTCTATCCCGCCATTCTATATAAAATATCTGACAATCCGCAAAAACTTGCGTAATCCGCATATTTAAATAAACTTAAAGCAGTAATAAGACTGATTACATGGCTAAAAGCTACGTATGGTTGGATGGAAGATTCATAGATTCTGAAAAGGCTGTTGTGCCTATCTCCACGCACTCATTGCAGTATGGGAGCGGGATATTCGAAGGGATAAGGGCATACTCTACTGCCAAAGGCCCTGCAGTATTCAGGCTTAAGGAGCATGTCGCAAGATTCATCAGAACGGCAAAGATTGCAGGAATGCAGCTTAACTGCAGCCAGAAGGAGCTGGAAAAGGCGATACTGGGGATAGTGGAGAAGAACAAATTGGCATCATGCTACATACGCCCGTTCGGATTCTACAATGACCCTAGGATAGGCCTTGACACAGAAGGGAAGAAGATAAGCGTTGCGATAATAGCCGTGCCATTCGGCAACTACTTCGGAGACAAGGACAAGGGCATAACCTGCAAGATCTCATCAATGCGCAGGATAAACTCCCAGATACTGCCTCCACAGGCAAAGCTGAGCGGCAACTATGCAACATCGGTAATGGCTTCAAAAGAGGCAAAGAACTCGGGCGCAGAAGAGGCGATAATGCTCTCCACAAACGGATGGGTAGCGGAAGGGCCTGGAGAGAACATCTTCCTTGTGGAAGACAACAAGCTGCTGACACCTTCAAAAGAATCAGACATACTCATGGGTATAACCAGAGATTCGGTACTTAAGATAGCTGAAAGCATAGGCATAACTGTGGAGGAGAGACTTGTTCACAGGGAGGAGCTTCTCACAGCAGATGAACTCTTCTTTTCAGGAACAGCTGCAGAGATAACCCCTATAGTATCGGTAGACAAGGTTAGGATAGGAAACGGAAAGCCCGGTCCTATCACAAAGATGATACAGGACAGGTTCACAGAGATAGTCTCAGGAAAGGATCCCGAATTCGCACACTGGCTTACCTTCACAAAGCAATGATTGCATAGGCTATAAGAGCAGCTGCTATCGCGCAGAGTATATTGGAGGTGTACTTATTCCCAATCCCATTCTCCTCAAAATGACCGGCTATCGAGTCTACTACGGAGCCCAACAGCCCTGAAACTGCTATTATCAGCACATAGGCAGGGGGAAGACCTACTGCCATGCCTGAGAACCCTATGAGTGCAGCTCCAACAAAGCTGGAAACCGTGCCAAAGGCTGTAACCCCTCCTGATACCCCTTTCTTGACCTTTTTTAACGTGATTATTGATATGGGTGTCTCTCCAAGAACCCCAAGCTCGCTTGCGAACTTATCAGCAGTTGTTCCTGCTACGCTTGCTATATATGCTACAACCAAAACTATCGGATCAGGCATTTTACTGCCAAAGTGCCAATAGATAATCACTATGATGAGCGGTATTATCCCGTTCGCTACTACGTTCTTCCAGCCCCTCTTCGCCTCATACACCTTTATCCTCTTCTTCATACCTATTCCAACATTTGTCACAATGGCTGAAAAGGCAAGGAAGAGCACTATAACCGCAAGGAAGAACGGGCCGTAAATGCCCCCAAAGAGCACTATAAGTATGCCTATAAGCACCGCAAGTATTGCGGCTTTTCCATCAAGGGTAAGGAAGTTCACCATATACTCTATTCCACTATTCAGAAAGATTTTTAAATCTTTAAAACGAGCTTTACAATACGAGTTCTTTATCAGAGGAGGAGTAACTGGTCGCCTTG
>JAMDBP010000030.1:2449-5610 GCA_023487825.1 Candidatus Martarchaeota archaeon | reverse complement strand
TCTTTTCATCAAAGACAGACATCAGCGTTTCCTTTACTTGTAAATCACATTCTATTGCATTAAGTACTTTTTCCGTAAACCTCTTTTCATTCTCAGCGCGTTCAGGAGTTTCCACCTCTTTACGCCATGCTTCTTTTCGTTTTTCGCTTTCAGCAATTATACTTGCTGCTGCGCTTTCGTGATCTGTTTTTCTAAGAATAAGGACCTCTGTTCCAATAAAGGATCTGTCAGACGAATATCCGTTAAGCTCCTTGCCATTGATTTTATGAGCGGTTGTCATAGTATACGATTAATGGGTGATTTTGGTAATATATAAGCGTATCCTCTGAGTTCGGCAGGTGTGAATTCATGAAACGCTGCTGCTTGGACATATATCTTTGAGTACGCACCTCTTGCATTCCTTCCTTGCTGCTTTGCATGTGTCTCTGCCCAATTCTATGAAAAGATTTGATACTACTCCCCATTCCTTTTCCGGAATCTTCCTCAGAAGGTCCTGCTCTATCTTCTTAGGATCCCTGTGCCTGCTATACCCAAGCCTTCTGGATACTACTGCACAGTGCGTGTCAACAGCAATGCCTTTGTATATTCCAAATCCCTCATTGAGCATCACGTTTGCGACCTTCCTTCCCACTCCAGGAAGTTCCATTAGCTCATCCATACTTCTCGGAACCTTTCCACCGAATCTGCTCTCTATCATCTGCGCAGATGCTTTCAGGTTTCTGGCTTTTGTTTTGTAATAATTCAATCCGCTGAGATCTGCACTCAACCTTTTTATGTCAGCATTTGCATAATCACCAAATGTCCTGTATTTTTTGAATAACCTCTCTGTAACTGCATTGGTCTGCTTGTCTGTACACTGGGGAGAGAGAAGGACAGCTACAAAGAGATCCGTATTATTCCTGTGCTTTAACTGCGTATGTGGGCTATCGCCGTACCTTGACTTAAGCAGGCTCAGCACCTTCTTTATATCAGGAGCAGGTTTTCTCATCAGATTACCCAATTTGCATATGCATTATCTTTAAGAACACTCTTTAATAATATTAAATGTGTCTTAATTTCGTAATTCTATATACTAAGTCTATCAGTGATTTATTGAAGAAGGCAGAATCGAAGAGAAAGCCGCTTTACATGGTAGGGATGGACTCTGTGCCACTCTGGGTATTGGAGGAGCTTAAAGATGAGAAAGGTATGCAGGCATTCAGAAAGCTCCTTTCCGGCGGTTGTATAAATAATATGGAATCTACACTTCCGCCTATGACCGGACCTGCATGGCCAAGCATATATACGGGGCTTGAGCCCAAGGACCATGGCGTTCCTGATTTCTTTGTGATGAAAAAGAGTTATACTCCAGACATAGTATATTATGATTCGTCTGCAGTTCCACCATTCTGGAAGGAGCTTGCGCATAAAGGAATCAGATGCCTTGTTATAACGCCTGCTACTGACATAACGCTTCCTGATTACGGCAATATTGACATGATAACGGGATTTCCACTTAAGGCAAGAACAAACAGCAAGGAGCTTGAAGAGCTGATGAAAAAGCACTCTTTTGACGGAGAACCCAACATAGAGAAGGAGATAAAAGCAGGAAAGATGGATGTGAAAGAGGCCTCGATGGTATTCGCAAAGAGCGTTAGTTCACGTTCAGATATAGCCATTAGCATGATGAATAATAAGAGGTATGGATTTTCCTACGTCTGTTTCACCGAGACCGACAGATTGCAGCACTTCGTAATGAACAAGAAGAATTGGAAGGAATATTTATTGCCCGTCTACTCTGAAATATCAAAATATATTGAGCATGTGATGCGGCTTATAGACAAGGATGGAGGCAGGCTGGTGATAGTTTCTGACCACGGAGCACAGCCGATAAGGAAGAAATTCCTTCTTAATAACTGGCTGATGCAGAATGATTATCTGTTTCTCAAGGAGAAGGTAAAGAAGGACTTCATGAAAGGCAGCGAGAAGAAGATGCCTGCAGGATATGCCATGCGAGAGCGCATAATGAAGAGCGGGCTCAGAAGCACTTATGACAGGATGCCTTACCACATGAAACGTGCAGCCTACAAGGTCTTCAGCACCGTATTCACAGGAGCTGCGGCTGCAGAGTACACCAGAATGCACCTTTTTGATTTTGATATGAAGAAGACGAAGGTATTCGCAGCTATATCAAATGATCCTGTAGCCTCAATATGGATAAATGATTCAAGGTTTGCAACGCCGGTTGTAAAAAGCGGCAAGGAGAAGCTTATTGTAAAGCTAAAGGAAGATCTCTCCAGGGTAAAGACTTCGGATGGAAAGAAGATGTTCGTAAATATATTTGACGGCAAGGATTATTACAATAGCACAAAGAAATTCATCTCTCCGGACCTTCTCATAGAAGCGCAGAAAGGCCATACTATAGATATATTCAACTTTTCAAAGGAGAGCATGTTCATGGATCCGGAAGATGCTAAGAGCGGAGACCATATAAGAGAGGGCATCTTTGGCACATATCCAAAAGTCGATGACCCAGAGGTAAGTTCTGTTACAGAGGTAAAAAGTTTTATTATGAAGAATTTGGGTGCTTCCAGATGAAGATACTCATCGTAGACACAGGATCCAAACACAATATGCAATATGACTGGGGGACAGTCGAGAGTAGTCAGGATGCTTTATGATGGACTTCGCAGGCGGAAGATGCAGACATACTACCTGGGATACGAGACCCTATACATGGACAATAAAAAGAAGGGAATTATATTAAAGAGAGCTGGAAAGGCACTTGAAGCTAGGAAGAGTAGGTTAAGCGAAATGAGGATTGTGCGCGCAGCATACAATGCAGCATATGTCAGAAGGATGAAGGGATTGGGTGCTGAAAAGGATGAGATATTTACCAAGGTCAAGAAAATAAATCCGGATGTGATAATAGCAAATGCGATATCTGATTTTCCTCTAGTATCGTACTTAAGAAAAATGGGGCTGAACTTCAAAGCTGTCTACATTGATCATGGAAGCGCTTCAACAACTGCAATGAAGTATTTCTCAAAGGAGGGAATACCTCTCAGCATGGGTACAGGGAGGATAGGCGCAAGCCTTGCGAGAAAGAGAAGGCATTTCTTCTCCTTCTTTGACATGAATGTGGCACTCAATGACAGGCATTATCATGAGATAAGCAGGAT
>JAMDBP010000030.1:0-2439 GCA_023487825.1 Candidatus Martarchaeota archaeon | reverse complement strand
GAGAGAATTCGGAATAAGGAAGGATGATTTTACAATAGTTTACATAGGCAGGCTATTCGAGAGGCAGAAGAACGTATCGGTACTGATAAAAGCTTTCAAAGAGATAGAGGGAGAGGATATGAAGCTCCTTATAGTCGGAGATGGGCCATCCGTGGAGATGTACAAGGAAATAGCCGCTGATGATACGAGGATAATTTTCTCCGGAGTTATGGGAGATAAGGAACTGAATTCCGTTTATAACATAGCTTCGCTATTTGTTCTTCCTTCTCACTGGGAGGGATTTGCATTGACTGTATTAGAAGCTGCAGCACATGCCCTGCCAATGGTGCTTTCCAAGAGCGCCTATGTGAGCGACCTCAACAAAGAAGGAAAGCAGACCGTGCCTGCTTTTGATGAGAATAATCCTCACGAACTCGCAGAGATTATAGAGAAAATTTATTCTGACAGGAAGTGGTGGCAGGAACTGCGGAAAGAGTCATTAGGCATATCAAAGCGTTTTACAGAGAAGAGGATGCTGGACAAGTATGAAGAGATGTTGAGAAGACTCAAGTAACCGATAGAGATAATAGTATGTCTTATAGGTCTTAATCACGTTATTATTCTTCTGGCTTTTACATAAGGAATAGTTTTAATATGATAATGTTCATAACCTGATTCATGAAGACTGAACATGATTTTGAGATAGATATTGAAGAGGCAAAGAAGCTTGTTGCAGAAGGGAAAAAGGTAATGCTGTTTGAGTCAGACTATTCTGAGGTACAGCTTTTAAGTGAGACCTTTGGCATTGACGAGGAGAAGGTAGAGATAATAGACATAAACGACTTCCGTATAGTCCATATGCATTATGGAGAGGAAGATGAGATAAAGAAGACAGCAGGCAAATTTGAAGGGGCAGTGATAGTGTGCCAGCATGGTAATACTTCCAGGGTACTTGCAGATGCTCTTGCAGAGAATGGAGTGAAAGCTTACAGCCTTTATGGGGGAATAGCAGGCATACTGTCTGGCTGATTGCAAGTGTATCTTATGAGTCATGGCAAGGTTCAGATTGTTGTCATGCTTATCGTTATCCTATTGATATTCTCAATAGCATATGTTTACTTTAGTCGGCTGGGCGCCTCTGCTGGCAGAGAGAATAACAACAGCACAGCGTTGCTCAACAAGGAGTTCGGTGTTGGCAGGCTGAATATCGGCAATTCCTCATATAATGTATACATAGCCAATAACTTACGGCTTCAGGAGCTCGGTTACATGAATGCTTCAGGAATAGGCAACTGCGATGGGCTTGGCAGATGTGCTGGAATTCTCTTTGTATTCAGCAATGATTCAATGCAGTGCTTCTGGATGAAGAATACCTTTATTCCGCTTAAGCAATCCTGGATATCTGACGGAAGGGTAAACTATACCTATTACGGAATCCCGCTATCCCAGAATAGCATATGCAATATTGGAGATATGGTCCTTGAAACAGCACCTTCCTTTCCCATAGAATACGGAGAGCAGGTAAATTATACGGGACCTGTATGAAGCATTGTAAAGATAACAGGAGTTATTGGCAAAGTGGTTTTCAGCAAGGTTTTTATTAGCTTTAGTAGATATATTACCAAGTTCTATTTGTGAGTGATAGTATGAATTTTATAGACAAGGAAGCACCGGCATTCGAGACAGAGGCATTCAAAGACAATGATTTCAAGAAGATAAAGCTGAGCGACTTCAAAGGCAAATGGGTAATACTCTTTTTCTACCCGGCAGACTTCACCTTCGTATGCCCTACAGAGCTCGAGGGCTTTGCAAAGGACTACAAGAAGTTCCTAAACAAGAACTGCGAAGTCATAGCAGTAAGCACAGATACCGTTTTTACGCACAAGGCCTGGATAGAGGCAGACAAGAGGCTGCAGGGCATACAGTACTACATGGCCTCTGACAGGAATGGAATAATATCAAGAGTTTATGACGTTTATGATGACAGGACGGGCAATGCCCTTAGAGGTTTGTTTGTCATAGATCCTGACGGAATCATAAAGTACATGGTAGTTACGCACGATAATGTTGGAAGAAGCACTGATGAGACATACAGAGTAGTTACAGCTCTGCAGACAGGAGGGCTCTGCCCGGTGAACTGGAAGGAGGGCGATGCTACACTGAAAAAGTGATAGCGATAGTGCCGTCAACACATGCAGCGCTTAATCTCTGATGAACAACAAAAGGTTTAAATAAGTAGGTCATTTAAACACTTACTATACGCTTAAGGTTATCATGGACTACAGCAACAGAAACATCGTCATTAACGAGCTAATAGGTCTAAAGGTAAAGGTCATAGATTCTTTGGACAAAAAGCAAAAGGGTATCTCCGGTCTTGTGATCGATGAGACAAAAAACACCCTCAGAGTCTTTGATGGCAAAGGCGTAAAGAGCATAGTAAGTGTTTAAATGACCTACTTA
>JAMDBP010000029.1 GCA_023487825.1 Candidatus Martarchaeota archaeon | reverse complement strand
CCGGAGGATGAGGATGCGGAACAGGGCCGGGAAACTTAGATGCAGCCGGTTTTTACGGGCACATTGGCGGTGGCGGGAGCGGATGGATAACCACAATCAATTACACTTACCCTATAAGCAAGGGGCAGTGGTATAACGTAATATTTTCAGGGAATAGGAACGAATGGATTCTCTACCTGAATGGAGCAGCTGTGAGCTCGAAGACTCCAGGAGTAATCCTGCTGGCGTTGCCGAATAACGGAATTACAATAGGCGGAGGATATGGCGCGAACCCTTTCAACGGATTCATCTCGAACGTACAGGTATACAATGAAAGCATCACTTCAAGCCAGGCGCAGCAGATATACGAAGCAGGCATAGGCGGAGTGCCGCTGAGCAATTCAGGATTGGTCGAGTGGCTCCAGCTTGATGGAAATGCTAAGGACAATTCTGGATTTGGAAATAATGGGCAGGCCAATAATGTAAATTACTCCAATCCAATAAACTATACGCGAGACGCGATAGCGCCTGCTGACTTCAAGGCCACTACTTACCCCATACCAGGGCTTCTCTCATGCACCTCATCTGCATTATGCGCCACCAATAGCGGCCCTGCACTTTATACCTCTTCCAGCCCGATCACTGCTGGAAATGACGGCCTGCAGGCTGCCTATTTCAACGGCACCTCATACGTCTCTACGCCGCTCAAGACAACCACAAGCTTTACATGGACCGCCTGGTTCAAGGAATACTCGCTTACAGGCCAGAACCTGATAATAGACTCAAATGCTAACTTCGCACAGCTTGGAGTAACCGGCAGCGGCTATGCTGAATTCAATCTGCTCAATCCTGCAGCAAGCAATACATGCGGAAGCGGCTCCCAGACAATCTCACCTGGCGTATGGTACTTTGTCGCGGCAAGTTACAGCCAGGCTAGCGGGGAGAGCGTCTGCTACCTAAATGGCACAGGGAATTCAGGCACTCCGGTAGCAGTTACAACTGCTAATGGAATGATTGATATTTCAGGAAGCGGGGCAGGATTTAATTATTGGAACGGCGAGATTGCTGATGTGAAAATTTATAATGCGTCATTATCTTCACCTGAAATCATGGCCATGTACAAGGAAGGCATAGACAGTATGCCGGTGCAGCCGCAGAACCTTACCGGCTGGTGGACGCTTGATGGAAATGCCAATGACACAGTGAGCACGTATGCAAATCCCACAACAGCTTACCATGTGGCGTATCCGCAAGTAGTAAGCAATTCGACGCTGCCTGGCCCTCCTTCCATAGTGGCTTCTTCTAGTTTCTGGCAGACATTGAATATGGTACCGGTCTTCGCCCAGCACCAGACCTTAGTGACTCCGACAACAGGCTTAGGTGCAATAACGAAGTATGTCACGATAACGCTGACAAACAGCCAGTCGCAGGCTACCCCATATCCGTTCCAGCAGATGCTTGACATAGACAGCCAGGCATTCTCAAGCTACATAAACGCAAACTGGACAAATGTTGAGTTCACAACAGGCCCTGGTTCTACAGGCAGCAAGCTGCAGGCCTGGATAGAGAGCAACGCCACCAATACCGCTACGCACACCATAGTATGGGTAAAACTGCCTGTTGGAATCGCTGCAGATTCCAATACCATGATCTACATGGACTTCATGTCAAGCAACGTCATGTCCTCTTCTGGCCCTACTGGTGAGGCGCCTCAGCTCTCATGCAGCGTGCAGTCCAATACAATATCAGGGTGCGGCAGCAACCAGTACGGAGAGTACGACAACGGCGGTAAGGTTTTTGACTTTTACGACAACTTTGCTGGGAATGTGCTTAACAGCAACTGGACGGAAGTGCTTACATGGAAATGCAGCAGCGGAACTTGCTCTGAAAAAATACCGAACGGCCAGACTCTTGCAAATAATGTTACAGTAGCAACTGAGAACGGGTTGTACATAAACGACACTGGTACAGGATGCAGCCTGTTCTGCAACGGCGCACTGCTTAACAACACCTATTCGACTTCGCTTCCCATAATCTATGACTTCTATATGCAAGATGACTCTACAACATTTAACATGGGATATGGAAGGGACAACAGCGGAGATACGCTTACGCAGAGCCATTCCTATTCCAATGCCTATTTTGAAATATTTTCCGGAGGCTCTGCGTTCGTGTGTGGTGGAGGAGCAGGCCTTGGGCAGTGGCTTCTTGTGAGCTGGGCAACATCAAGCGGCGAGCAGTCAGTATACGATTACTACTCTAATATATGCCATCTTTACGCAGGGGAATATACAGGAACAACGCCACTCAACATCTCGTTCTATACGGTAAACGGGGGCTCCAGCATTTACCACGAATATTATCAGTGGATACGTGCGCGCGCTTATCCGCCCAATTTAGTAATGCCGAGTGTGAGCTACAGCGGAGTATTGTAAGCCTGTGCAAATTTTTTTATTCTGTTGCTTGGTAATATCTGCATGGCGCTGCCGGAGTGGCTTTCGATAAGGCCCGCATCTACCGAGAAGTATGCTGGAATAAAGAGCACAGTAGCTGCGCTTGGACTGCACACAGTCTGCACAGAAGCGCACTGCCCCAATATAACAGAATGCTGGAGCGGAGGCACTGCTACATTTATGGTGCTAGGCGATCTCTGCACGCGAGGATGCAGATTCTGCGCGGTTTCGAAGAAGGCCGTAGGCAAAGAGCCTGACAGGATGGAGCCGAAGAGGCTTGCCTTCGCGGTGAAGGAGTGGGGTTTGGATTACGTAGTGGTCACGTCTGTCTGCAGGGACGACATTGCAGATCAGGGCGCAGGCCACTTTGCAGAATGCATAAAAGAGATAAAGAAGGGGAATCCAAAGGTCATAGTTGAGGTGCTGATACCTGACTTCAGCGGTAACACCGAGTATCTTGGCAAAATAATAGCTGCAAAGCCTGACGTTATAGGCCATAACATCGAGACTGTTGAACGCCTTAGCCCATATGTACGGGACAGGCGTGCAGGATACAGAATATCCTTGGAGGTGCTGAAGGCTTCCAAAGAGCTTGACAGTACCATCTACACAAAGTCCGCAATGATGCTTGGGCTTGGGGAGGAGCACGATGAGATACTTCAGTCTATGAAAGACCTTAGAGAAGCTGGCGTTGACTTCCTTGCAATGGGCCAGTACCTCAGGCCTACCAAAAATCATATTGAGGTAAAAGAGTACGTGAAGCCAGAAGCATTTGAGCGGCTTAAGCAGGAAGCACTCGGGTTGGGGTTCATGTATGTAGCTTCAGGGCCTTTCGTAAGGAGCTCGTATAAGGCTGGCGAGTTCTTCCTTAAGTCTATGCTTGCCTCTGCAAAGGAATAGGCTATCTGCTGAAGTTCCATTCCCTTGTAGAATAAAGGGTGCTTTTGAGCTCTTCAGCTCTCTTTATCTCGTCGTCTTCAAACGATCCGAAGTAGAAGTCTTTTCCATCAGTGAATCCTTTCAACAGCGCGTTGTAGGCTTCTTCCATGCTTGCCTCGCAGCATGCAGAAATTGAAGTGACCCTTTCCTCTGCGCTTTTTATCATCTTGTCGGATATTTTCTCCTTGCTTATATTCAGTAGCGAGAACATGCGGTTCAGGTCGGTCCTGTAGAGTATTGTCCCATGTTGAAGGACAACGCCATTCCTCCTTGTCTGCGCATTTCCAGAAATCTTCTTTCCGTGTACAGCTATATCGTTTATCGGCTGGAACTCTGCTGCTATCTTAAGCTCTGCAAGGCCTTTTATTATCCACTCGCAGATGAACTTATAGCTCTCCCGTATGCCTTTTGGCAGGAGAGGCTCAGGCGCAATTACACTGTAAGTTATCTCACCCTCAGAATCATGATAAACTGCGCCTCCGCCGGTTATCCTTCTTATGTGGTCTACACCAAGTTCCATGCATCGCCCCACATTCACTTCATCTGCCATGCTCTGGAAGCAGCCTATTGAGACTGCACTTGGAGTCCAGGTGTAGAACCTTATAGTGGGGTCTGATGTCTTTGCATGCACGCTCTCCGAAACAGCCTGATCTATAGCCATGTTGAAATAGGCATCGCTTGCCCTAATCGGTATTATTCTCCATCTCATTTGACCGCCATCTTGATAGCCTTGGCGATCGCATCAGGCGTCACACCTATGAGCCGTATTCCGCTGCTTGTTACAACATAATTGATTTTATTCGCTATCTCCGTTTCGCTCTTGTCAACCCCTGTCGCTACCAGGCATTCTTCTATCTCATCAAGTGCACTTTCCGGATATATAAAAAAATCGCCCAGTATCATTACCTTCTTTATAGAGGTATCGTATTCAAGCTTTATCGATACGAGCTTGCCGCCAGGGACCTTGTACCTTGCCGAGCCTTCCATTTGATAGCCTGCTGATTTTGATATTATGAAGAGTGCAAGTGTTAATATAAATATAGGTGGGTAATAAAAAAATACGAGTGGATTTTATGATGCCAGGCCTTGATCCGAGAGCGCTTAAGAGAATGATGGACAGTATGGGTATGAAAAGCACAGAGATACCTGCAGAGAGGGTAATAATCCATGGAAAGGAAAGGGAGATAGTAATAGAGAATCCATCAGTCACCATGATAGAGGTGCAGGGCAACACCACGTTTCAGATCATGGGCGACGTAATAGAGAAGAGCAAACCAGATGCAGAGGTAGAAATAAATGAGGATGATGTAAATACAGTAAAGGAACAAACAGGTATAAGCGATGAGGGTAAGATTATTGATGCGCTGAAGGAGTCGAAGGGAGACATAGCCGAAGCGATAATGAAGCTTAACAAGGAGAAGGACTCAGATAAGTAGCTTGTATATCTGGATGAATGGGACTCCTTTTATGGTCTTGATTTCCTTCTCTGTCACTATGCCAAGTCTCTTGAAAACATCGATTGAGTTTTTCCCGACTGCGTTGGCCGTGTAGATATTCGATTCTTTTACCCTGGAAATGGTAGTTTTATGGTCGAGAAGTTCGCCTTTGTAAAAACCCGCGTACTTATCCAGATCGAGGATCATCTTTCCCTCTTCAAGAACTTTTCCTATATGCTCTTCGTCACACAGAGCTAGCACATCGCCGTTTTGCGTACTGTATTTATTGAAGTAAATCATCGAAGCAACTTAGCCGTATTTATAGAATAGGAAAAGGGTTGAGATGTAAAGCAGGCCGTACCAAAGAAGCCAGACTCCCCCTACGAAATTGTCAACTCCAAGTGCTACATAGCTAAGTGAGAGCAATAAGGCGGAGAAGAAAACCTCGTATAGCGAATTCCTCAGAGCGAAAGCCACTTTTTGGTACCTTACGCGCGAGATGTTGGTGCTAGCCCATAACTTGTTTGATGTCCTTTTCAGATTGAATGCTGCTGCTATTGCCGCCCGCGTCCTTATGAATACGAGCGAGAAGTTCAGCACGAATATCATGAGCCCCTTCTTTATGGATTTGAAGTATAGCTTTGTCAATATTATCGGAGTAAGTATTGAGAAGAGGAATGCGAGTATTCCCAGTACCTCAAGCCCGAAGTTTATGTTCTTTCCTTGTATTATGGAAGAGAGCGAAACATTCAGCAGGCTTACCTGTGAGAAGACGATGAGTATTGAGACGATAGTGAAAATGAGCATTA
>JAMDBP010000021.1:2206-6056 GCA_023487825.1 Candidatus Martarchaeota archaeon | reverse complement strand
CTGCAAGGTGTGCCTGTATATATTTGCAGCAGAAGACATAATCTAAATTTAGACTAATATATATTTAAACCTATTGACTTGGTTAGGATTTTGCAATGGTGCAACAAGCATGCTGATAGACTTAAAATACTATCAATCATATAGTCAAGTATGGTTGGCCGCATGCCTAAGAAGGTCAGTGTAGTGATACCCACTCTTGAGGAGGAGAGCGTCTTCAAGCTCGTGAAGCAGATAAGGAGGGTATTGGGAAATGGCGTTGAGATAATAATAGTGGACAAGAGCAGTGATAAGTACTTCAGGAGACTGAGGAGCACTGGCGCGAAGCTCATACGCCAGAGAGGAAGAGGCGTGGAGAATGCGGTCATGGTAGGGCTCAGGGCGGCGAAGGGGGAGTATATCGCAAGCATAGATGCCGATGGGACGCATGACCCTGAGGGCCTTGCGGAAGCGCTGAAGATGGTTGAGTCGGGAAAGGCCGATTTTGTCCTTGGCAACAGGATGAACGGCCTCTCGAAAGGCTCGATGCAGCTTTATCTGAGATTCGGCAACAGCATACTGAGCGGCTTGTACAGCACGCTCTACCATCAGAAGATACATGACGTGCTTACCGGATTGTTCGTGGTGAGCAGGGAGGCATTTGAGGATATAAGGAATGTAGAGCCTTACAGGGCAGGGATAGCCTTCTTTGCGATAGAGCTTGCAAGAAGGGGCTATACCGTTAAAGAGGTTGACATTAAGTACTACAAAAGGGCTTATGGCGAATCCAAGCTTACAAGATCAAAGTTCGCATACGGCTTCAACGTCGCATCGCACATAGTCAGGCAGCTCAGGGATTATAGCCCGCTGCTTATCTTCGGCTTGGTCGGAGGCATACTCTTCATAATAGGGTTGATACTCGGGATACAGGTGCTTGCCGACTTCTTCGCGACAGGGGTCTTCGCATTCACTGGAAGGGCCCTTCTCGCATTCATGCTCCTTGTGATAGGCTTCCTGCTTGTGATAGCTGGACTGATACTCGACCTGCTCCTTGAGATAGAGAGGAAGCTTGAGATGCCAAACAGATAGTCGTAGCTTGAAGTTTTGCCCCAGGTTAAGATCAGCATTGCGCATTGCTGCACTTTATGTGAAAGCCAGGGCATTGGAAACCTTAAAATAGCTTATTGTGCATAAATTGTTTGCATTCTATTCATAGATAGTTGCATTTCTACAAGTTATAAGTGATGTTATGAAATTAAGACCTGCTAGATGCGTCCGCGGAATAAACAGCCAGCCATGGGCAAGATACTCGGTAAAGAAGCCTAGGAAGAACTACATAAAGGCGCTGCCGCACACCAGCTTGCTTGTATTCAAGATGGGAACCGACAGGGAGGATTACAATAAGGTAATGACTCTCGAGGCGGACCAGCAGGTACAGCTCAGGTCCAACGCCCTTGAAGCTGCAAGGCAGGTTGCAAACAAGTTCCTTGAAGGAAGCATAGTTAACAACTATAGGTTCAGGATCCTCGTTTATCCTCATAACGTAGTACGGGAGAAGAAGAGAGCAATGGGAGCAGGAGCAGACCGTATCTCCCAGGGTATGACTCTCTCTTTCGGAAGCCCTTCCTCAGTCGCAGCGCGCGTCTACAAGAACCAGCGCATCTTCGAAGTAAAGCTCAATGAGGCGAACAAAGAGGTAGGAAGAGTTGCCTTGAAGAGGGCTGCCTCGAAGCTTTCAGGAACATACAGCATAAGGATGTACGACAACTGATCATTTTTATCCTTCGTACCTTCTAGCTTCTTCCACAAATCTGTCAGCCATTAGCACGACCCATGCCGCAAAATCGTCAGGCCTCTCCTTCACCCATTTATGGAATTCATCTATGGAGACCCATTTGTAGGCCTGCACCTCGTCCTTGTTGGGTTTCGTCTCCCCGTCATATGTCCCGAATAGGATATGGTCGTACTCCCTCTCCGTAAGCCCGCGCCCGACCTCTGCCTCATATGGGAAGACGAACCTCTCCTCGAGCTTTGCGTTTATGCCCATCTCCTCCATCAGTCTGCGCTCAGCGGCAGCCTCGACAGGCTCTCCGGGCCTTGGATGGCTGCAGCAGGTATTTGCCCACTTCCCCTTTGAATGGTACTTGACCATCGCACGCTGCTGCAGCAGAGTCTCGCCCTTGCCATTGAAGAGGAAGACTGAGATTGCGCGGTGCAGATGGCCGCCGTTGCTGTGCGCCTTCAGCTTCTCCTCTATCCCTATCTGATTGTCATTCTTGTCCACTAGTATAACATTTTCCAGAGGCTCACCGATACTCTTATATATTTCAGAATATATCTAGAATTGCTATTTTTTATGGTTTTCCTTATGGTCTTCCATATAGCTTAACACTCGGATATGCTGGTCTTATGAAGATATTATTGCAGTTCCCTGAAGGACTCAAGGAGAAGGCGCTCACCTATGCGAAAGAAGAAGAGGCAAAGGGCAATGAGGTCTATGTCTCGGCTTCGCCCAGCTTCGGCGCCTGCGACCTTGCCCTTGATGAGGCCAAGATGATAGGGGCTGAGAAGCTCGTCCACTTCGGCCATGCAGAGTTCCACCACGTGGATTTCAATGTTGAGTACAGGGAGTTTGCGGTTGACGCTGATCTGGACATTCTTGAAGAATCGGTAGATGCTCTTAAGGATTATAATAAGATAGGGATCGTGACAACCATACAGCACATACACCAGCTGCAGTATGTGAAGGAGTTCTATGAGAAGAATGGCAAAACGGTGGTGATAGGAAAGCCGTACGGCTTTGCCAAGAAACCCGGACAGATCCTCGGATGCGACATAGGAAGCGCAGCACGCATAGACAACGAGGTTGATGCCTTTGTCTACTTTGGCGGGGGGATGTTCCATCCCTTAGGCGCTCTGCTCAATACCAAGAAGCCTTTCCTGGTGGGTAGTTGAGCCTTTCACCAGGAAGGTGGAATTCATAGACCAGTACCGTGAGATCTACAGGAAGAGGAAGAATGGCAAGATAGCAAGGGCCCTTTCAGCCAGGAGCTTCGGGATAGTGGTAAGCACGAAGAACGGGCAGCATAACATGAATCTTGCAGGGCTCCTCAAGAGCAGGATAGAGGCAAAGGGGCTCAGGGCAGCCATACTCACTGCAAATACGATAAACTTCGAATCCCTTGACAATATGCGCGAGTTCGATGCCTTTGTCAATACCGCCTGCCCCAGGATATCCATAGATGACATTACGCGTACAAGGAAACCCATGCTGAGCGCAAATGAGCTCAACGAGGTCCTTGAGATGCTGAGCATTCAGACTCTTTCTAAGTGAATCGAAGCTGGAAGCCATTCTGAATGATTTAGCATTCAGACTCTTTCTGGATTAAAAAGAAAAAGGAATAGAAAAAATAAAAGAAAATAAAGGCAACTTTATGTTACCTTTACTATCAGTGTTGCTACCTTCACTGCGCTGGTCGAAGGACCGTTAGGGCCTGTGCTGTAGTTAAGCCATACGTATCCTGAGAACTGGCTGCCTATTGAGTTTGCGCTTGTGAAGTCGCTTTGTGGTACCTGGAAGTATACCTGCTGTTCGTTTCCTGCGTTCAGCTGGCAGTTTCCAAATGCAATGCCATTTATTACGACAGGGCTTCCGTTATTGCAGAAGTTTGCGTTTGCAGAGTATGCTGTAGGGAAACCTGAAGCGGTTGCTCCTGTAGACTGCGGTGCAACGCTTATCATTCCATTGTACACTGTCGCGCCACCATTCTGGCTGTTTATTCCGCGGACGCATCTAGCAGGTCTTAATTTCATAACATCACTTATAACTTGTAGAAATGCAACTATCTATGAATAGAATGCAAACAATTTATGC
>JAMDBP010000021.1:470-2196 GCA_023487825.1 Candidatus Martarchaeota archaeon | reverse complement strand
GGCTAAGTCTCGGATGTTTTTGGCATGCAGCAACACATGTTCGCAGCATGGTCTGACTTTGACTTATATTATATATCTTATGTCCTAACTAAAATCATAAGATGCTGATTGATGGTGTTTATGGGCATTATAAGGAAAATAGCGCGCAGGGCAGCCTCTTCCAAAAGAGGGGAGTTCATAAACTATGTGAGGGATGGGTGGAATAACTACAGCTTCATCTTCTATATAGGGGGAGTCAGCGCGATACTCGGAAGCATCTTCGGGATAGCCGGATGGCTCTCCATAGTGGTTACAGTAGCTTTCTTCTATTATGCAGGCAGGTTCGTAAAGGCCTTCAAGGAGGAGAAGGAAAAGGTAGAAAGGAGGAATAGAAGGAATATAAGAGCAAAGCGCTGATTCTTTGCCTGAGATAAGGGAATTGGAGCAGGCCATCGGCCTATTGATATTTTGTCAGTCTTCCACAAGGCCCTCTCCGCAGTCGAGCTCTGCTCCGCAGTTATAGCACCTTCTATGGCAGGATGACATCTCCTGCATCTCAAAGCCGCATACCGGGCACTCCATTGAACAGCCAATGTCTGAATACGCGTATTAGAGTTAATAGCGCATGCTCCCATATGTGGTTTTGGCGCTATGAGGCATCTGGATCCATAGTCTGCAGCATATCGGATATCTTTATAAACTTATCTCCATGCTTCGCATTTGAACGATAATTTTTCAGGGCTGAAAGCTGGCTTTAAAAAGACATTTCGCCTTCTTTATTCAGTGGTATAAATGGCAAAAAGCAAACCAAACTACGGTGCATGGGCCCTTAAGTTCATAGGAAGCCTGGTGTACCTGTATGTACTGTATCAGCTTTGGTCACCTGGTGCAATCTCCAATGTCTTCGGACCGATACTCTTCGGAGTTGCAGCGGTAGCCTCAGTGGCTCTTTTCATAACAAACCTGTCCGCATTGACCATGACTAAGGACGATAAGATGACCATGTGGCTGGCAAAACTTGGAAATGTAGGAGGGTTCGCCCTTCTGGCAGCAGCTTATGTAAGCCCTGCGGCAATGGCAGGAGGCCTTCTTGCAGAAGCGCTGGTAGGATTCGTAATCGTTTACATAGGCTCCGGAATGGATATGTAAATAGAGTTCCGGCTTTCTTTTTTTCTTTTATTTTTTCTCTTCCTTTTTTCTTCTTTCCTTAGTGATAGCCATATATAGCCTTTAGCGGATATCTGCAATGAATTATATGAAAGAGATAAATGCCTCTGATATGGACCTTAGGGGAGAGGAGCGCTTCGGGCCTGTGCTTTCAAGGCTATATGCGCTATTTGCACGTGAAGGCGCTCTTGGCATCTATGGATTCGCATGCAAAGATATACTTTCAAGGAAGGGATCCTTCAGCCTTCTGGATGTCGGGACTGGACCTGGAAGATTACCTGGCATGCTCTCAGAGGAGAGCGATAGGGTAAGGATATCTGCGGTTGACCCTTCGCCATCGATGATCAGGATAGCAGAAGGGAAGAACAGGGGCAGAGGGATAGCGTTCGCCCTCGGGTACAGCCAGAAGCTGCCGTTTGACAAGAAGTTTGACATGATAGTAAGCTCCGTCTCCTTCCACCACTGGGCGCATAAGAAGGAATCCTTGGCATATCTCTCGGGATTCCTTAAGCCAAAAGGCGAGATACGGATCTATGAACTTAAGAAGAGCAATAGATTATTCGATTACTTTTTTGGACAA
>JAMDBP010000021.1:0-460 GCA_023487825.1 Candidatus Martarchaeota archaeon | reverse complement strand
CCCGGATTTGATGATCTCGTTGAAGGCGGATTCCCTAAAGGGTCGATGATACTCCTTACGGGATCGCCCGGCACTGGCAAGACGATATTCGGCCTGCAGTACATATACAATGGGGCTATGAACGGGGAGAACGGCGTCTATGTCTGCATAGAATCCACCCCTGAAGCGCTTAAGAAGCAGGCTGAGAACTTCGGCATGGACTTTGAAAGACTTGAAAAGGAGGGGAAGGTGATCTTCTACCGCGTTCCTACCGATGACAGGAAGTTCGGCATCTTCAAGAAGATATTTGAGAGCGTTGAGAAGATACATGCAAAGCGCATGGTCTTCGACAGCCTTGCGACACTGAACATAATACTTGGAAGGTTTGTCTCATTATGGGATTATGAGACCAGTAGTGCGGCATCATCCAACCTGGAAAAGATGCGTTCCAGCAACATCAACTCCTTTGACATGATGGTAA
>JAMDBP010000009.1:23105-26821 GCA_023487825.1 Candidatus Martarchaeota archaeon | reverse complement strand
ATACCAGAAACACTCCTGATATTCGGTTTCGTAGTTGCAATACTGATAATGCTGACTGCCGGAATAATATAGTGTTCTCATGACCCTTGACAAGATAAGAAGCAGCATCATCAAGGATGCTGAGAAAAGAGCTGCAGAGATAGAGAGCGAAGCTTCCGAGAATGCAAAAAAGATAATAGAGGACGCGAAGAAGGAAGCGTCTGCAATAGAGAAGAAGGCGGAGGAGGAGGCCAAGGCTGAGATGAAGAGAGTTGAGATGGAGAAGAAATCCGACCTTGACAATGCGACAACTGCACTCATGAATGCAGCGGAGGCCGAAGCGGTTTCTAATGCAATGGAAAAGGTAATGCCAAAGCTCTCGAGGATGCTTTCTGACCAGAACCTTGACAGGATGCTGAAATCTGCTATAAAGGAGATGGAAAAGACGACGGATGAGATAATAGTGACTGTCAATAAGAGGGCTGCAGCTTCGCTTAAGGGCTATGCGGTAAAGCATATGGACGGAGAGGGCTTTATCATAGAGTCGAAAGACGGAAGGATAAGGCTTGATGCAACGCCTGCAAAGATAGTTGAGGAGAACAGTGAGCTCATAAGGGCAGAGATATCTGCCTTCATGTTTGGAAAGAAGCATGACAGCGGCAGGACTGCTCCGAAGAACGCGTCTGACAGGAAGCACAAGGCAGCAAAGCCTTCTAAGAGAAAGGCAGGAGGAAAAAGGTGATCTGATAAAGGCCAGGACTTTGTATGGATACTCTAACGCTAGAGTAAAGGCTATGGAGTCCTTCCTGCTAGACGGCAGGCAGATGGAGGAGATAATGAAGGCAAAGGACACCGGAGCGATAATATCGCTTCTTTACCAGACAGACTACAGGCAGGATCTTGAGGAATTCGGAGGAATGAGCATAAAGGAAGAGCTTATCGACTTTGCGTTGAGCAAGAATCTTGCAAGAAGGCTGGGAAAGCTGGTAGACATCTCTCCTACAACCGACAGGAAGCTCATGAGGAGCATAGTCGGGAAGTGGGACCTTTCAAACATAAGGCTCGCTATAGAGGCAAAGGGAAGAAGAGCTTCTTATGACTCAATCTCGAAGTATGTGGTTGATGAAGGAAGGTACAACAGGCAGGTTATCAAAGAGGCTATGTCTGAAGAAAGTGTTGAAGCACTGCTATCAAAACTTATGATCAATTCCCCTTATGCAGATATCCTTAGATCCGCTGCTGACGAGTACAAAAAGAGGAGAATGGCCATAGACGCGGTAAATGTGATAGACATCGGATATTATTCAAAGCTTGGAAGTACTATCTCAAAGCTCCGTACTGTACATCCTCAATCGTCTAGAATGCTGAAGATAAGCATAGATGTTAGGAACCTTATGCTCCTTATAAAAGCAAAGAGGGCAGGGATAAAGTTTACAGAGATGGAACCTATGATTGCGGAACATGGAACCATCGCAAAGGGAGAGCTCTCAAAGATGTATGAGAGTTCCAAGGATCTTGAATCTTTTGTGGAGAGCATAAAGATTGCAGATATGCAGAACGCCCTTGACATATACAAAAAGAGTAGGAACAAGGAGCTGCTCTCCTTTGAGATAGCGCTTAGGAGTTCTATGTTGAAAGACAGCGTAAGGCTGCTAGGCCACAGCGTGCTGTCGTTCGGTTCCATACTCGCATACCTTTACTTCAAGGAGATAGAGGTTGATACGGTAAGGGTAATTATACACGGAAGCATGTACGGGCTTAGCAATGAGGAGAAAGAGAGGCTGATGGTTTGGAGGAAAAATTAGATAGTTACAAAATAGTTATGATAGGAAACAGGCTCATGTCCCTGGGCTTCAAGCTTGGCGGAATAGCCAGCTCGTACGAAGCTTATGATCAGGCAACTGCAGAAGCTGCACTGAAGAGCGTTCTTGACGATAAAGAGACAGGCATAGTTATAATAACCTCAGGAGTAAAGAAGCTGGTCAAGGACAGAAAGCTGCAAGAGGCAATCTCAAGCAGCATACTGCCCCTCTTTGTGGAGATACCAGAAGAGAAGGAGCCCGTAGAGGAAGAGGATACGCTGCGCAGCCTTATCATGCGCGCAATAGGCATTGATATTACAAAAAATGTTTAACGTGATTTAAATGGGAGTTATCGAAAAGGTTTCAGGACCGCTAGTAGTTGCAAAGGATATGCTTGGAAGCAGCATGTATGACGTTGTGAAGGTAGGAAAGGACGGACTCGTCGGAGAGATCATACAGCTGAGAAAGGACAGAGCGATCATACAGGTGTATGAGGACACTACGGGAATAGGCCCTGGAGAGAGCGTAGAGTCTACAAAGCTGCCTCTTTCCGTAGAGCTAGGCCCTGGAATACTGAGCAACATATATGATGGTATACAAAGACCTCTTGAGGTTCTCAGGTCAAAGAGCGGAGTCTTCATAGAGAAGGGAATAGCTGCCGATGCCGTGGACAAGAAGAAGAAGTGGAAGTTCGTTCCTGATAAAGGAGTGCATGCAGGATCCTCTGTGAGCGAAGGGCAGATAATAGGACATGTGCAGGA
This sequence comes from Candidatus Martarchaeota archaeon, assembly GCA_023487825.1. Next base: position 24,279 of record JAMDBP010000009.1, on the reverse strand, counting down.
GACCGAGCTGATAAAGCACTACATAATGGTGCCTTACGGCGTCAGCGGGAAGATAAAGAGTATAAAGCAGGGAAGCTTTGCAGTGGAAGATACCATAGCAGTGGTAGAGAGCAGGGGCAAGAGCCATGAGATAACAATGCTTCAGAGAAGGTCTGTAAGAAAGCCTTCTAAATATAAGAACAGGTTCAGGTCTGATGAGCCTTTGGTAACAGGGCAGAGAGTTATAGACACGCTCTTCCCCGTTGCAAAGGGAGGCACAGCTGCGGTTCCTGGTCCATTCGGGGCAGGAAAGACGGTAATACAGCACCAGCTCGCGAAGTATGCTGACAGCGACATTGTGGTCTATGTCGGATGCGGAGAGAGAGGGAATGAGATGACCGAAATTCTTACGGAGTTCCCTGAGCTTAAGGACCCGAGGAGCGGAAGACCGCTCATGGAAAGGACTGTGCTTATAGCCAATACAAGCAATATGCCTGTAGCTGCAAGAGAGGCGAGCATCTATACAGGTATAACCATCGCCGAATATTTCAGGGACATGGGATACAGCGTTGCAATCATGGCAGACTCTACATCAAGATGGGCAGAGGCCATGCGAGAGATATCTGCAAGACTTGAAGAGATGCCTGGAGAGGAAGGTTATCCTGCATATCTGCCAAAGAGGCTTGCCGAATACTATGAAAGAGGAGGCAAGGTTGAAACACTCTCAGGAAAGATAGGTTCTGTAACGCTTGTCGGTGCGGTCTCACCTCCCGGAGGAGACCTTTCGGAACCGGTATCCCAGGGAACGCTAAGGGTGGTCAAGGCCTTCTGGTCCCTTGACGCTTCGCTCGCAAATTCAAGGCACTTCCCTTCGATAAACTGGCTGTCAAGCTACTCCCTTTACATAGACTCGCTTGAGAGCTGGTATGAGAAGAATCTTGGCAAGGAGTTTCTCTCAATGAGGAGAGAGTGCATGCAGATACTGCAGAGAGAGGCGGAGCTCAAGGACATAGTCCAGCTTGTCGGTGCAGAGGCGCTTCCTGACCATGAGAGACTTGTGCTCGAGGTTGGGAAGATGATAAGGGAGAGCTTCCTGAGACAGAGCGCATTCGATGAGATTGACGCGTATACGAGCCTGAAGAAACAGGAGTTCATGCTGAGGGCGATGCTGCGCTTCTCGAAGAAGGCAGAGGAT
>JAMDBP010000009.1:0-23095 GCA_023487825.1 Candidatus Martarchaeota archaeon | reverse complement strand
GAGGATTCCCTTAAGGAAGGGGTTCCGCTTGACAATATAACAAAGATGAAGATAATAGACCAGATTGCAAGGCTGAAGGAGGTTAAGGAGCAGGAGGTCGAGAAGACCGAGAAGAAGATTGCCGAGGAGATGGACAAGGAGTTCAGCGAAACCTCCAAGGCATACCTGGAAGCAGAGGAGAAGTGATTATATGAAATTCGAGATAGATTTTAAGACGATAGAGAGCGTTGCGGGACCTTTGGTAGTTGTTGGAAAGCAGGGCAATGCCAAGTATAACGAGATAGTCAGGATAAGGCTGCATGACGGAGAGCAGAGGCTTGGGCAGGTGCTTGAGACCACTGACAAGAGTGCAGTCGTACAGGTCTTCGGACCTACGAGCGGCATAAACGTCGACAATACATCGGTATCCTTCCTTGGAGAGACCTTCATAGTAGGTGTCGGTGAGAGCATGCTCGGAAGAATCTTTGATGGTCAGGGAAGGCCGAAGGACGGCGGACCTGCAATAGCTTATGACCAGAGGAGGGACATAAACGGCTATCCTATAAACCCTGCAGCAAGAGCCATGCCGAGCGACTTCATAGAGACAGGCATATCATCTATAGACGGGCTTGACACGCTGGTTAGAGGGCAGAAGCTTCCTATTTTTTCATCTTCAGGACTTCCGCACAATCAGCTTACGGCACAGATAATGAGACAGGCCACTGTGAAGAACCAGAGTGAGGGATTCGCAGCGGTTTTCGCAGGCATTGGGATAACATACGACGATGCGCAGTACTTCATAAATGAATTCAGGAAGACAGGTTCTTTCAAAAGGACGGTTGCTTTCATGAACCTTGCTGATGACCCAAGCATAGAGAGAATACTGACTCCAAGGCTTGCACTCACCACCGCAGAGTATCTGGCATATGACCAGGGCATGCACGTATTGGTAATACTAAATGACATGACAAACTACGCAGAGGCCTTGAGAGAGCTCTCAAGCGCAAGGGAAGAGGTGCCTGGAAGGAGAGGATACCCCGGATACATGTACACCGACCTTGCAAGCATATACGAGAGGGCAGGGGTCGTGAAAGGAAGAAAGGGAAGCATAACGCAGCTCAACGTAGTAACTATGCCTAGCGATGACGTTACACACCCTATACCGGACCTTACAGGATACATTACCGAAGGGCAGATATACATGAGCAGGGAGCTTACCAACAAGGGCATCTATCCGCCGGTGCAGCCGCTTGGATCATTGTCTAGGCTTATGGGAAACGGGATAGGGCATGGAAAGACAAGGGAAGACCATAAGAACGTCTCTGACCAGCTATACGGAGCTTATGCAAAGGCGCAGGATGCTAAGAGCCTGAGCGCAATAGTGGGAGCCGAAGCGCTCTCCGAAAGCGACAGGATGTACCTTAAGTTCGGAGAGGATTTCGAGAATAACTTCATAAGGCAGGGAACCTATGAGAGAAGGACGATAGAGGATACGCTTTCGATAGGATGGAACCTGCTCTCGGAACTTCCTGAGAGAGAGCTGACGAGGATAAAATCCGAGTTCATTGCAAAGTACTACAAGAAGGATAAGGGCAAGTAACATGGCAACGATGATAAATCCGACAAGGATGAACCTGATAAACCTCAAGAAGAGGACCGTTATCGCGAGGAAGGGCCACTCTATCCTTAAGAGGAAGAGGGAGGTTCTTGTAATAGAGTTCCTGAAGCTTCTCAAAGAGTCAAAAGAGTCAAGGAGCGCGCTCAATGAGATAATAAAGAATTCTTACAGGACCGTGGCAATAGCCTCTGCTTACGTGGGTAATTTTGAACTTGAGGAAGTTGCCATGTATGTTGATCCACAGAGCGGAATAAGCATAAAGATAAAGAATATCATGGGCGTTCGCATACCGGGAATAAACAGGCTCGTACAGACGGAGCAGACAAATCCTATGCTCTTGGGCACAAGTCTTGCAGCAGATGACATAAATGAATCCTTCAGGAAAGCAGTTGATTCCGTAGTCGAAGTTGCGCAGAGGGAGCAGAGCCTCAGAAGGATAGCGATTGAGATAGACAAGACTAAAAGAAGAGTAAATGCGCTTGATTACAGGGTCATACCGAACATGCTTTCGCAGACGAGGTACATAAGAATGCGCCTCGAGGAGATTGACAGGGATACCTTCTCCGCACTGAAGCATGTTAAGAAGAAGCTTGCAAAGAATAACAGCAATGGTAATGCCGAATGAGCAACGCGTGCCTTTACAGTGGTGGGAAGGATTCCACCCTTGCACTCCACAAAGCAGTAAGATCAGGGAAGAAGATAGATCTTCTTATAACGATGCGCCCTGAGAACCAGTACAGCTACATGTTCCATTATCCTAATACTGCTTACACCTCTTTGCAGGCTGAAGCCCTTGGAATAAGGCAGGTCTTTGCAGACACCAAAGGCGAGAAGGAGCTCGAACTTATTGACCTGGAGCGGGTCCTTAAGGAGAATGATGTAAAGCTCCTTGTTACAGGTGCAACATACAGCTCATATCAGGCAGACAGGATAAACAACATATGCAAAAACCTTGGAATAGAATCCGTTGCGCCTTTGTGGCACATAGAACCTCTTGAGGAATTGAATGAGCTTGCATCTGATTTCAATGCGATAATAACTTCTGTCTCTGCAGAAGGATTCGACAAAAGTTTTCTTGGTGCAAAGATAGACGATGGAATAATAAAGAGGCTGCAGGAGCTGAACAAAAGATATAAAGTGAACATGCTATTTGAAGGAGGAGAGGCTGAAAGCTTTGTACTTGATGCACCGTTGTTCAGTAAAAGAATAATAATTGAGAAGGCAAAGACCGAGTGGAATGGCAGCACTGGTAGATACATTATAGAGCAGGCGCACCTCGAGAATAAATAACAATCATCTTAATTTTTTCCAAGCTCAACCTTCACACGCCTCTCTTCACCTGTTACGTATACATTATCCAGTTTAATCTGGAAGAATCTGAATTCTGCAACTCCTAAATAGTTATCAGGTACGTATCTTTCCGTAGGTTCTATATCTGAGTCTGGGAATAGCTTTTTGCAGTATAATCTTATCACTCTCTCAATGTCATTTTTTTCAACCGGTTTTGCCTTCCCGTCTGCCTGTACGCCACCCTCGTAACTGCCGACCCTCTGGTGAGAATCAAAGATCGATATTGAGACATTTGCATTATCAAGGATGTTCTCAGCGTGCAATGAGTCTACTGCGGATAAGAAATATATGTTGAAAGAGGTGTCATGGACAAAGAGTACAGGGGCAGTCCATGGTTTGCCATTCTTTGTGCTGGTGCCTATGACCATATAGTTGGACTTCTCAATTATCATTTTTGCCTTGTTACCATATGGGTTATGATCCACTGCCATAATAACACGATTAGTATAAGTACATATGATTATAATATCCTTCCGTGATGTTTGGCTGTTGGAAAACACTTTTTAATACCTTTATTACCATAATTTAATATGAGTATTTTCTCAGAAGCCAGCGATTATGCGGGAAACCCTGTAGAGGAACAGGACAAGACTGCAAAGGAGCTTGTGGCAAAGGGAAGAAAGGTCATAAAGCTGAGCAGAGGTGATCCTGCAGTTTATTTCAAGACTCCTAAATACATCATTGATGCTTACATAAAAGCGCTGAGAGAGGGCAAGTCACAGTATGAGTATTTCTATGGGGCACAGGCACTACGCGAAGCTGTCGCGCAGAGATACAGAAGAATGTACAATCTGGACCTTAATGTTGAAGAGGATATAATAGTTACAAATGGTGTTAGCGAATCCCTCATATTCCTCAACAGCGTGCTTATGGATAAAGGAGATAAGGCAGTATTGTTCAGGCCTTACTACACGCTTTACAAGAGCCTTCTTGAGATAAACCATGGTCGCGCAATTTATGGCAACTACGATGAAGATAATGGGTGGGCGATAGACCTTGATCATCTGAGAAAATCTTTGAAAGCCTCTAAAAGGATAAAGTATATGCTTGTCACGAATCCGAACAACCCTACTGGAACCGTACTTGACAGGAAGATAATGGAGGAGGTAGTGAGCATAGCTAATGACAATGACCTCATACTCGTAAGCGATGAGATTTATGATGAGATACTGTTTAACGGGGCCAAGTTTACAAGCCTTGCACAGATAGCAAAAGGCACAAAGCACGTCATACTTAATGGTGCATCCAAGAACTTTGATGCGCCAGGTTTCAGAATAGGCTACATGATAGTGCCAGGAAATGACAAAGTATCAACGGAATTCAAGGAGCGTGTAGTAAGGTATGCACAGATGCGCTTATCCGTTAATATGCCTGCCCAATATGCCATAGCAGAGGGAATGCGAAATGCAAGAGAGCATAAGAAGGCTATCAGTTACATGGTAAAAGAGATAGCTGACAGGACAAACTTTGCATACAAACTGATAAATGAGAGCAGATATATGGATGCGGTAAGGCCGAATGGCGCTTTCTATGTGCTCCCAAAGCTGAATATAAAGGATATAAAGATTAAGGATGATACTGAATTCGCAAAACGGCTTCTTCTTGAAGCCAATGTTCAGGTTACAAGAGGTTCTGGATTCGGAAGCGATAACCATATAAGGATAGTAACGCTTCCTGATAAAAGAATAATAAAAGAAGCGATGGAAAGAATAGATGGTTTCTGCAGGAAACATAAATAAGGGGGTATTGTCTAGTGGTAGTACGACGCATTTACACTGCGTAAGCAGGAGTTCAATTCTCCTTACCCCCATACCATCATTAATAGCAGTATCTTGTTCCAGATGGTTTCCCGTTTATAAACGTTTGCGGCACTATATGTTTTGGTACACATGGCACAACAAAACAAGGCCGCGACGCAGCAGAAAGAAAAGGCAGATAATAAGAAGGGGAATAAAAAGAACAGGCATGTAGGACTTGTTATTTTGCTGATTGTAGTGCTTATACTTGGATATATTGCCTTTACGTACGGGTCGCTCCCATATGCAATCATCACTGCAAAAAACCGCAGCGCCGGAACCCTTGCATCGATAATGCTTTCGAAGCTTAATTCTGCAAAGGCTGCCAGTATTGATTATAATGGCAGTATAACTATCAATAAATCAGATCCGAACGTAGTTTTTGGCTATAGCAAGCACGGTAATGTAACCTTTCTATCACTTGTTATAACCCATAGTAACAGCTTTGGCTTTACCGTGATTAATGCAACGTTGACAAATCTCACGCAGCCTGGAACGGTATGCATATCAAATCACAATCCAAACCATTTATATCATGGGCCAAGCTGTACGTGGACAAAACCGTATAAGCCGTTCCTGAACGTAACAGACCAGATAGCTGAACTCCAGACGCTTGGCAATGTATCAATAGAATCTTTAGGTCTGGGCTCGTATCACGGACAGCCATGCTATAATATAAAGGGGACAGCTACATTGATGGTCAACGGAACCTTGGTTGGAGAACAGGGATATGTGCCGGCATCCTTGAATTTCTCTGGGTGTCTCTCTGCGCAGTACAATATTCCGTTTGATATCAATAGCTATGCAAAAACAAAGAATGGAGCTCTCATATCTTTCTCATTTGACAGTTATAATTTCACGTATTATAGCACCACCTATTCTAGGTAGATGCATAAGTAAGCAACCTGTGCATAGCAAAATATTAACTTGTAGGGCGATAATATCCATATGAGTGGCACGGTTATAATAAGACGTACCGCAGAGCATGTGAAGAAAACCATGTATGGAGAAGGTACGGGGCATGACTGGTGGCATGTCTATAGAGTATGGAATATTGCAAAGAGGATAGCCAAGACTGAGAAGAATGCAGATATGGAAGTTGTGGAGCTTGGCGCACTGCTGCATGATATAAAGGATTGGAAGTTCAGCGATGGAGATATGAAAGCAGGAGAGAAGGCAGCAAGGGAATGGCTTGAGAGTATAGATGCTGATCCTGAGATAGTAGATAAGGTATGTTACATAGTTGGTAATGTATCATTCAAAGGTTCTGGAGTAAAGGACAAAATGAAGACTCTTGAGGGCAGAATAGTACAGGATGCAGATAGGATCGACGCTATAGGAGCGATAGGGATAGCAAGATGTTTTGCATATGGCGGCCACAAAGGCAGGCAGATATACGATCCTGGGATAAAACCTGTCATGCACAAGACATTTGCCGCTTATAAGTCATCCGAAGGGACGTCTGTTAATCATTTCTATGAGAAACTCCTGCTACTTAAGGATAGAATGCATACTAGAGAAGGAAAACGCATCGCTACGGATAGAGACAGGTTTATTCGCGAGTATCTTGATAGGTTTATGAATGAGTGGGAAGGCAAAAAGTAGTCAGTAGACTACGAGCGGAACTCTCATCTCATCTTCAGACATACCAGAGTGATGTCCAGCCATCGACCATCTGTGCTTTGACGGCGCAACAGGATAATTGTATTCGAATGTTCCGTGTCCTTTCATGATTGCGACATGTGTCCCGAATCTGGTCCTTATGTTCTCTTTTATATTCGTGCTTCCGAAGATGCCTGTCTTTATGGCATCATCAGATCTAATCAGCATTGAGTATTTGCCATATTTGTTGTTGAAATAATGCTCAAATCTTTCCTCCTTTCCACTCTCAACATGGAAGTATCTTATTCTCGGATCACCGTAAGGGGGCATTATGAGGTAATCCATCATCTTGTCATCATGGTTTACTGATATCTTAGTTGATGCATCTATGGCACCATGATCTGCAGTTATTACTAGATTGTAATCACTTCTTATCAGAGCAGGAAGCAATATCTTCTCGAAATCATGGAAGAATGCCTTTACGGCATGGGCTGCTTCTTCTGTAGATAACCCATACCTGTGCTGTGCATGATCTATCACATCAGTATACGCATATATGAAATCATGATTGTCCTGTAATACAGCCCTTCTTAATCCTATAAGCATATCCAAATGATTTGCATGATAGCGCATATCAGCATTCTTTAAGGTGTGGTCATATGGCCTTGTCACGGCTTCTTGATACTGAAGCAGAGTCTTTTTCTTCTCTGAGATTCTTGTAAGTAGTCTGGGTTCAGGCAGTACCGTACTTATTCCAGCACTGCTCAATCTGAAGTTTTTTGATAATATTAACGAATCCCTGAATGGCAATATTATGCTGCCTATCTCTTTCATATATACCTGCCATGCTATTATGCCATGCTCTGAAGGAGTCATACCGCTCTCTATAGATGATAACACTACAGAAGTTGTTGATGGAAATACCGTGGATAAACTGCTTAATTCCGGGTAGCCAGGAAGATTCGGGATTACCTTTGTAAGGAAGTTATATCCAAGACCATCAATAAGCATGAATATCTTTTTGTTCTTCTCGCCTGTTCTCCTATTGTTGCCATAGGCTATCTCTTTCATTATCTGCATGTTGCTGTTTTTATAATCGGGAAGGGCAAAACCTTCATCCTTGAACTGGCTGAGTATAGGTCGCATACTATTTTTATCTTAGTAACATATTTATTAAATATATACCATTCTTCTACTGGAGATATTGCGTTTTGGGGAATCTTATGGCAGTTAGCATAATAGGTCTTTTTCCAAGCTTGTTTGCATTTTTAATCTTTTACATACTCTGGCTCGTATGGTTCTTCTTCGAGATGATATTCAGCTGGACTACTCCGTTCATAAGAAGCAAGGGAATGATAGTATTTGAGGATATTTGGTCCACTGTGTTGATAATTGTAGGGAGTGTAGGTTGCTCCGTAGTTGTTATTTATTTATCCGTCAATGAGATAGCATTGCTCAACCCATGGTTCACTTACTTGGGATTAGCGATCTTTTTATCAGGTATGCTCTTTAGATTCTGGGCAATCCTTGTACTTGGAAGGTATTTCTCTCCGATAGTAGGGTTGTACGATGATCATGCCGTTATAATTAGCGGCCCTTACAGGTTTGTCAGACATCCTTCGTATACAGGTGCTTTGTTAATGCTGTTTGGATATGCGATAATACTCCGTTCATGGATAGGTGTCATTACCATGCTTGCAGTTATGGTGCCTGTCTATCTGTACAGGATAAAGATTGAGGAAAAAGCACTCAGCAGAAGATTTCCCAGAGTTTATTCCAGATATGGCAAAAATAAAAAGAAGATAATTCCTTGGATTATCTGATATAATTACTAAGACTAAGATTTTATAGTGCTCAGATTAATTTTTAACGATCAGTTCCAAGATATGACTACTACTACGTTGCCTCCTGCACTACCTATGTTTCCTCCGTTGTTGTCTCCAGCTCCGCCACCACCACCTCCGCCGCCGTTTAAGTATCCACTGTCATTATATGTATCTTATTCAACTACAGCAGTAGTAGGGCTCATGATCCGTCAGGAAGCTCTTCCAGAAGTTCTTTCGTCCTCTTATTAGTTGTTAATTTGCTAGGGAACACAATAACATAATCACTTCTACCAGCCAAACATTCGCTATAAAGATACGGAGTAGAGATTAGAATTAGTAATTTTCTGCGAATCAGATTATCAATATAACTATAAGGTTAACATGTAAAAGAAGGCTTTTCCGATAGCTATCCATTATTCAACAGGCACCCACTATAAGTTAAGCAACAGATACATAGCACGTTCCTGCATCAGTTGTATTCATGCCACCTATAGCAAGCTGTATTGAATATGGTGGCGGTGTCCATACTGCAGTTAATGTCCCACTACTGTAATATAAGTTTGGTAATGTATTTGCATAAACACTTCCGTTCTGGTGTATTCCAGAACCATTATAGGTAGTGATATTCACTCCATTGTTGCATGTCACATTTGGGGCCCCAGGATTGGATGAGAATCCAGAGATAGTCACATTCAATGGCCCTATATGAGTACTGACGCCTTTGCCGTTGGTTGCCATTCCAATACCTGTTTGTATCAGCTTCACAATTGTTACTGTACCTCCCATACTTACTGACGTAGCTCCTGATACAGAGCTACTATGTGGTACAACATCGTATGAGCATCCTGTGTTGGTGTAACATGATGAAGCGTTTCCTATAGTAAATATTGCAACAACAGGAGATATTGTAGCTTCATAGATTGTAGGTGCTGTCGTTGTAGAAGTCGAAGTGGTAGAAGTGCTTGTCGATGTGGATGTGGACGTCGTGGTTGAGGTAGAAGTGGTGGATGATGTAGATGTGGATGTAGAGGATGTTGACGTTGTAGAGGTTGATGTTGTTGAAGTGGAGGTAGAAGAAGTTGAGGTTGATGATGTAGATGTTGAGGTAAGGTGTATGCTAGACGATTGGGAGGTTACCCTTGTTATTATGTTTCCTTTATAGGTCTGTAGCTGTTTTGGCTGGCAGTTGTTGATGTTGCCGCTTGGACAAGAGTCAACACTCATGTAAATAGTTCCCGTTATTGTGGTTCCGGGAGATATCTTCTGTGGTATTGTGACATTGCAGATTATCTCGCTTCCAGGATTTACAAGGGCATTTGCAGGAAGGCATGCTGCAGACAGGTTTCCATAGGAATCTGTTGCAACTTTTATCAGCGGGTTGAATATAGGATAGCTCTGTGCGTTTGTTATTACCATTGTCATCTTTGTTGAACTTGCAAGCGATGTTGCTATTATTCCCTGGCAGTTTGAGCCGAATAGGAATTTGCACGTACTTGGAACGGTTGTTGATGGAATTCCTATGAAGTAATAAAGCAGAGTAATTACAACTGCAAGAATTAGTATTGCCCAGCCATTGTCGTTATGAACTCGAAGGCAGATTGCTGCTTTGATGTGCCATTTGCTGGATCACTAGCATTAATGTTATGTCTTTTGTTTTGTGAACCATCAATTGGCATTTTAATCCTTAATATCTGTAGTATAGGCTATTTAAATACAAGCATGTTGCGGTGTAAGTTGGAAATGATGATGACCTTATTCTAAATTACATAATTCCTCAAAAAAGGAATTATAAACAATGCAGGCAGCTTGGAATATTACACTGTTACCTTTGATGCTGATTACGGAAATGTACGCAGCATATTGACCGTAAAGTTTACCTAAGAGTAGGCCGTAATTCGTTAGATTATAGATGTATGGCATATGTGTTCTTGTACTGCTTCTTCCCGTTCTTGACACCAGCTAGAGTATATGACATCTTTGGATACAGTTTATAGTATGCGACAAACTCCGTTGCTAGCCTCTTGCTGCTCAGGTATACATCTATGCCTCCGTCTTTCGATTCCATCTTTGATATGAACTCGTTATTCCTCTCGAAGAGGGCCTTTACATGCCTTACTACCTTTTCTATCCTGCTCTTGTCACCCCTTAACTGCAATACTGCTTCATAGTATTCGCATTTTACCTTGTAGCATCTGTCGCATAAAGTCTTGATGTATTTGAGCTTTATCTTCCTGTCGACTGTTAGTTTACCCTCAGGACCTTCGACTGAGATCTTTACTATTGCATCCTTTGCATCATAATCAACAAGATGTACGTGGTTCTTCTTGAAGCTCTGCTGCAAAGCCTCTTCAAGATTGGTCCTGTTCTCGCCTATGAACCTTCCTTTGACCCTTATCCTTTGGCACTCTTTGCACTTCTGTATCTCTACCTTGTCTATCAGCCCTTCTGAGAGTTTCTCTCCTGCGCATATCTCGCAGAAGTTACCGTAGAATTTCACATCTGCCTCCGATCTGTTGCACGTTGGGCAGTATCTGGGCATCTGATCACTTTGAATAATGCTTGGATATTATGGAACCATATGTCGGTCTTGTCAGGAATGCACCAAGGAGCGCGCCTATTATGGTTGATTCGGAGAACCCTATTACTGATATTAGAGATGTTGAGAAGAACAGAGGCAGCATGGCTATGATTAGAAGACCAGCATCTGCCCATACTATGTAGAATGCATCACCAAGTCTTGTCTTTATCATGTGTGGATCTGACCCGTGCGCTACAAGAAGTTCATCTGTTATGATTATCTGTGCGTCTACTCCTGTGCCTATGACTGCTATTATTCCTGCAACTGCTGCAAGATCTATAGTGCCTACTAGCCCTATTATGGATAGTATTATGAATAATTCTGCAAATGTTGTGAGCAGTATCGGAGCTATAAGGAATAAACGTTTGTATCTGACCACTATTATCGCGCTTATCGCCAATACTGCTATTATTAGCGCTATAAGGCTTACGCTCTCGAACTGTGAACCTATCGTAGGTGGGGTCACAGTAGGTGTACCAACTATTACAAGCACAGGAAGTGCACCTCCCTGTAATATGCTCGTTATGGTCTTTGACTGGTTCTCTGCGTATGCTATCTTTCCAGGCAGAGGAAGGGTAGTAGGGGCTGCACCTGAAATTATATAGCCCTGGCTTATGTTTCCGTTAGTAACACCAGGATTCAGTATAGGGGCAGAGAGAAGACCTACTGCAGGCCAGCTGTTTACTACGTATTCTGTGCTGGTTATGTTTGCCTGCACCGCCCCCAATGAAGGCGTAAGGTTCTGTGGAGTGTGGAAGGATAGAGTGTAGTTTAGCGAATCTGCCTTTTGAACTATCGAATTCGGAGTATTGTATGCAAGGAGGACCGTATCGTGAGTGGCCCTGCTTGAGTTAAGGAATGCGTATATAGGGGAATAATTCTGTCCTGGAGCATATGTCTTTATCAGTATTGAATTGCTGTCAAGCAGCAGAGTATTCTGAAGTATGCTAAGCTCTGAAGACTTTGATAATGATAGGTTGCCCTGTATTGTGGATGAATTTATCAGCATTATTGCAGATGTCGGCCTGTCAAGGAAGAAGTATATGGGCTTGTTTGCCTGGCCGAATGCGACTTTGGCAAACTTCTGTGCAGCATTGGTGTTTATATAGAAATTTACCTGCCATGTGACATTTCCGCCAGAGACTATTGGCTGCGCGGCACCTACGCTCCCTGAAAGTATGGAAGAGCCGTTTATCGCTTCCTTGCCGTTTATGACACCCTGGAAGATTCCCTGTGAATTTATTATGTTTATAGTATCGTTTATCTCTGATGGAGAGACCGTCGGTATCTCTACCTGAACCTGCGAATCGCCTATGCCCGTTACCTGTATCTGCTTAAGGCCGAAGGTGGAGAGTCTTTGCTGCAATATGGCAGTTATGTTCGCCATCTCTGCAGGATTAACAGGATGCTGAAGGGTTATCGGTATCTGCGTACCTCCTGCGAACTCTATCCCCAGATGCAATCCGTAATGATAATCGAATATTGCAAGTATGACCACTATCGCTATCAGCGAGAGTATCCTGAAATCCTTAAGGTATTTTGTTGCTGCCATCACATTCTCCTTTTTCTCTTAGCGTGCATTAGTATCATGACCGCATTTCCGAACCATGTCGTGAATATGTCTCCTATCAGCCCGAAGAGGACGACACCTGCTATTTCATAATATGTCGGTACATAGGCTACAAGCGATACTGCGAAGAGCACAGCGAACGAGAGTATTGCAGCGCTAGTCATGGTCATTCCTGTCCTGAATGCAGAGTATGCGCGGTCTTCCGGAGTACCCTCGCTCCTTTTAAGTATTCGTATACCTGCAAGAACGTCGGTGTCTATCGAATAACCTAAAAGCATGAGGAGTCCCGCAATGCTTGTTACCCCTAGAGGTATCTTGAATATCGCCATTGCACCAAGTGCAACTATTATGTCATTTGCCGCACCGAAGACTATTGCAAATGATGGGACTATGCTCCTGAATATTATGAGCACTACTATCGATATTAGTATGAATGCGATTATTATTATCTGCTCGACCGTACCCAGGAAGTACTTGCCCTGTATAGCAGACACCTGTTCGTATGAATAGGAGGTGAATGGAAGTACCGAGTGTAATTTGTTTATCACTTGATTCTGGTAGACTTTGCTTGCGTTCGAATATGCAGACTGGGCAACAGAGAGCATCTCCGCAGGGTTACTGCTGTTGTAGTTCTTCGAGCCTATGAACGGCTTCAGTTCCTGGAGCTCTGAAGAGAGACTTGAGGACATACCCTTGAGATTTGATGCAAGAGCAGCTGATGTCTTGTTTTGCAGAGCATGTATCGTGGCGTTTGAAGGGTTGTGCTGCAGAGCTATAGAGTAATTGGTATAGTTGACGTAATACGAGGTGTAGTTTGAGTTGTAAGAGTAGAAGTTTATTAGGTAGTTCTCAGCGTTTGATAAACTGGTATTTGCAGCTATGGTTATGCCCACCGTTCCGCTGCTCTTTACTATTGATGGGGTAGGCGTGTTTAATTTTGAGCTTACAAGAGAGGCTATCTGCGAAGCGCTAAGAGTGGTATTTGTCTGTATGAGCATGCTTATGCCCCCACCAAGGGACGAGTCTAATACTATGCCCTGAGAGAGATAGATAGAGACCAGCATCATAGCTATCGGTATCAGAATGAAGAACTTGACGTTCTTGTTATTGTACATGTTAGGTAGCTTTATTTGCATCTAAATCAGCAACGAAGATATAGTTCAGCCGTACTTCTTCATAAGTTTGTGATGAAGCGACTCTACAAGCCCTGATATTATGAACATCACGGCGAAGAGCAATACGGCCATACCTAAGAAAATATTTACCGTAAGCCCGAGCGCATTATAGTATATTAGGGCAACCCCTATTATAAATGCATATATGCCCCAGTATATCTTCTTGAAGGCATGCCACGCATGCTGCCTCTCCCTGTAATGTAGCATGCGTTCCATCATAAGCTTCGGGTCTACTACAACAACTCTCTTCTCGCTAGGACTCTCCTTTGGCATCTTTACCACAGAATACTTATTTCATGTATATTTTTAATATGTTCGCAGCTTTTTAATAGTATCATTAGCAATTGAGATAACTGCTTTTTGGATGGTTTTATGCTTATAGGGCTTATAGGGGCTCCGAACAAGGGCAAATCGACTATGTTCTCAGCCCTGACCATGAATGACGTGCAGATAGCAGATTACGCTTTTACCACAATAAAGCCCAATCTCGGAGTGGCGCAGGCATCTAAGGAGTGTGTCGAGCTGGAGCTCGGAGTGAAGTGCAGGCCCAGGAATTCGACATGCACTAATGGAATACGCAATATCCCTGTTAATGTAGTCGATGTTGCAGGCCTTGTGCCAGGAGCTCATCTTGGGAAGGGCATGGGCAACCAGTTTCTTAATGACCTTGCAGGTGCAGATGCACTTATACAGGTCGTTGACTGCAGCGGAGAGACAGACATGCACGGTGAGAGGACCGAATGGGCAGACCCTGCAGAAGAGGTGCTTATGGTGAGGAAGGAACTTGTAGAGTGGATTTCCGGGATAATATCAAGGCACATGCAGCAGCTTTCAAGAAATGATGATGCTGTAGCAGGATTGTATGCGCTTCTCTCAGGATTCAAGGCGACGCAGGAACAGATAAAGCATGCCATATCTGCAGAGTATCTCACATCAAACAGGATAAACTGGAGTGCAGAGGAGTGTACAAGATTCGCATCAAGGTTTCTTGAGGATAGCAAGCCGATAGTCATAGCTGCAAACAAGATGGATAAATCTGATACAAAGAAGCTTGAGTGGCTGAAGGGCAGGCTCAGAGGTTATGAGGTAATCGCATGCTCAGGTGCGATGGAGCTTGCGATAAGGAAGGCAGAAGCTGCGGGGCTCATAAGATACACAGGAGGCAGCATACACGTGACAGGAAAACCCACTCCTGAACAGGAGCAGGGCATACGTATTATGGGCGAGTACCTTGAAAGGCATAATGGAACAGGAGTCAATGATATTATCTCCAAGATTGTCTTCCAGATTCTCCGCAAGATAGTAGTATATCCGGTAGAGGATGAGAATAAGTTCACAGACCATTTCGGGAACGTACTTCCTGATGCGGTTCTTATGGATAATGGTTCTACTGCGTTGCAGCTTGCAGAGAGGATACATACAGACATAGCCAGGGGGATGAAGTACGGCATAGATGCAAAGAAAAAGCTTCGCGTACCAAAGGATTATATCCTGAAGGACAATGATGTTATAAAGATATTCTCTGCAGGGGCAATGAAATGAAGGAGTATGTGTCTATCGTAATACCTACGCTTAATGAGGAGAAGAATATAGCTAAGGTCATACATGGCATAAGGAAGAATCTCAGGAGCACGAAGTATGAGATACTCGTTGTTGACGGCCACTCTTCAGACAATACCGTAAGCATAGCGAAGAAGCTTGGTGCAAGAGTGATATATGATAATAAAGGGAAGGGCTCAGCTCTGAGGAAGGGATTCGGAGCAGCAAAGGGCAGTATAATAGTCTCTATGGATGCGGACCTGTCCAATGAACCTAAGGAGCTGAACCTTCTTGTTGAGAGCATAAGGATAGGCTATGACGTATGTATGGGATCGCGCTTTATGGTCGGAGGCGGGAGCGAGGATATCTCTAAGATAAGAATATTGGGGAATAAGTTCTTCGTCTCTATCGTAAATCTTTTCTTCGGTTCTAAGTACAGCGATATGTGCTATGGGTACAGGAGTTTCAGGAAGAGTATAATAAAGAGGCTTGACCTCAAGGAGGATGGATTCGGGATAGAGACAGAGATAAACATAAACGCTATCAAGGCCCACCTTAAGATCATAGAGATACCCAGCACTGAAAAGAAAAGAGAGGCAGGGGAGGCGAAGCTCCGCACGTTCAGCGACGGATACATGATACTTAAGACGATAGTAAAGAACATAGCCTGACATCGCCTGCTCTCTGTGTCATTTCACAAGAGCTTAATATCAGCCTGCTCCTCCTGCTGCTATCGTGCTGAATATGTTTCCTACTACCAGACCTACTATGAAGTATACTATGAGCCCCATCAGTATGAACAGCGGCAGGTACCTTACGCCGCGTATCATCCTGCCTGAAGATATTGCAGAGACTATGAAAGCGCACATCCCCGTTATAAGAATGATTGAAGCAAGGGCGAAGTCCTGGTATCCTGCAAGAGTTATCTGCGGAGTGCTGAACTTTAGGAAGGAGATGCCTGTTGAAGGGACGCTAGAGAGCGAATTCAGCGATATCTTTGACCATATGCTGAGCGTTATCCCTATCATCTGGCTCGTCATTGCGAAGAGCACGGGAGCCGCTGCAAGTGCAGCGAATGCTATGAATATCATATACATGAACAGCTGACCTGATACCTCTTTCTGAATGATGTGCTCGTTCCTCAGGTCCTTTGATATCTGCTTAAGGAGGTCGGTCATGCCTCCTCCGTACCTCTCTGCCTCTAGAACCATACGTATCGTCCTCTTAAGTTCCTGTGACCTGTACCTTGATGTGAGCTGCGTGAGTACGCGTTCCATTGATTCTCCGGAATAGAGCTGCTTGCCCATGAGCTTTATATCGTCGTTGAATTTCTTGAATTCAGGTCTCTCGACAATTGTCATCGCATTAGTCAGAGCAAGCCCTGACCTTACGTTTGCGGCTGTCAAATCAAGATATAGCGGCAGTATGTTCTCCACAAAACTCTTTCTCTGCTCAATTCTGAACTCTATAGCAGCATATATGATCAGTATTATCATTCCAGCTGAGAGTACACCTCCGAAGAATGCAAGGATAGGATTGAACTGCATATATATTGCCAGAACAAATGCCACTGCTATCATTGATACTAGGGATCCGAGTATCGCAATCTCTATTATCATGTTTGCAGTCATCTTTATGCCTGCCAGATCGAGCTCCTCTGATACGAACTGGGAAACCCCTCTTCCAAGCAATCTCTCGAATACTACAGTTGCCATAAAACCCCTACGTAGCGTATACAGGTCTTGCAGACCTTATCATGTTCAGGAATACGAACTGGAGAATCACTATTCCAACGAATACCATCCCGAGTGTCGTGTTGCTTATGGTTATTATGCTTATGAATGTAGTCATAATTGTGGCTACAGCTATACCCATGCTCGGAAATATTATTCCGAAAAGCATGTAGAACATGGCAAGCGCGTTTAACCTCTGCCCGTATCTCCTTAATTCGATTACCCTTTCCTGGCTTACCTCGTCTATCGCTTCCTGCAACGCCCCTATGACGTCTGCACCTGCCTTTATGCTTGTGCTTGACTGAAGCATTATCCTGTTGAATGTAGGAGATTTTGATTTGGCACACACGCTGTCTATCGCATTCTCTATCGGAGTTCCAAGCTGCACGGTCTCTACTATCTTTCCGAATTCCCTGCTTGCAGTACCGTACCCCGTGCTTACCGTGACTATTGCATTGTATAGCGGCATTCCTGACCTCATCGCTATTATCATGTCCCTTGCTGCGAAGAGCACGTCCTTCTCTATCTCCTTTCCTGAATTCCTCGCCTTCTTTACAGGATAAAGTATGAGGTTGTTGAATATGACCATATATCCTGCAATCGCTGCAACTAATCCAAGCATAACTCCTATCAGCGGGCTGACGGTTACCGCAGTATCAAGCAGGGTTAACTCATAAAACAGTATGGTTACAACGATTCCCATTGCAACAGATATGCCAATGGAAATGTACATTATTCTCTGTATGAATGAGTATGGCGTACCTTTGATATTCTGTTCACGCATCGAGAGCTCGAGATCCTTCTGCTTGTTAAGTATCTTTTTTATCCTTACATCGAGGAACTTAGGGGCCGGCTTTTGAGGTTTCTGTGTTGCATCCTGCTGGCTGAATATCTGATATGTAGGAACTCCCTGAGCCTGAGGTTTTCCTGGAGCAGGTTTGGGTTTGCTTCTGAATAAGCCCTGATGAGGCTGCTTAGCCTGTTTTGCATTCTGAGCGGCAGGCTTTACAGTTGGCTGCTGGGCTGCCGGCTGAGCTGGCGGGACCTTGGGAGAGGCGGTCTGCTGCACTATGAATGGTTGCTCCTGCGGATTGGGCTTCGTTTCTTGTTGCTGTGGCTGCCTTATAGGTTCACCGTATATCGGTTTTGGTTTTGTCTTGAAGAAAAGTATCTTCTTGGGCTTCGTGAATCCTATGATCTGCCTGAGCTCAGGCTGCTTTATTTCTTTCTTCTTGCCAATGCTCATCCTGCAACACCCTTTTTGCCGAGTTTATCCATTACCTCGGACAGCCTGATGGCTCTCATGTCCCTGAGTCTCTGTTCAAACACATTAGTAGTCTTCTGCTCTGTCATAGAATACTCGTAGAGCGCATTTATCTCGTTTATTATTATATTCATGTGCGCCTTATCAAATGCTCTCTTGTCTATTCCTGCACTTATCTTAGTAAGTTCCTCTATCTGATCGTGAAGCGGCAGACCTACAAGTATTGATTTGAAGGTCTTTGTACGCATCTGGGAAACCTGATTTACCGGAACCTGTTTTTGCTGAACATTCTGCTCTTTCTTAACTACCGGCTGCTTTTGCTGGACAGGCGCTTGTGCCTGTACTGCGGGGCTTGGCTGCTGCGTTGGCATATTTGGAACAGGTTTTGCTTCCTGAACAGGAGGAATTTTGACCTCTTTTGGCTTAACGTTGAATTTTAGTTTAGGAAGCTCTAATTTAGAGACAGGGCCGATTGTACTCTTTAATTCTTCTGTTGCTGCTGACAATTCCTTGGCGGATGTTGTTTGTGGAGCAGGTTTGGGTTGTTGCTGAACAGAGAATACGGGCTGCGGCTGCGCCTGGGATTTGGGCTGGATAGGAGATTGGACCTTCAGTTGAGGCTGCGGCACGCTTGTTTGAGGTCTTGCAGTCTGTTGCTGGAACAGGAATGGGCCTGACAGTGATTTGATTAGCTTCGCGGCTTCTTCATCATTCTGCTGCCTTGTAAACCCCTTGAACTTTATCTCGTTGTTTATGGCTTTTAATGCGTCAATGGTGAATTCTTCTTCTGAAGAAGAGCCAGCTTCAAGCTGGTTTATGACCTCTACCGCGCCCTCATAATCCATGATAGATTTAGCGCATTATGTTATTATAAATATATGTGGAAGATGTTGAGGATTTTAGCATTACGGTATAACGTAATTGGATACCCTTAAGCTTCCTGTAAAAGTGTTGTTGTAAAGGCGACCATTGTTTCCATTTCCGCTGTAGTCATTTGGATTGCCGTTCAGCGGCCACCAGCCTACAAGTCCACGCAGCTGCACGGGTACTCCTCCTATCCCTTCATCATAAAGCAGGTTTATCTGGTTTGAGCTTAGCGATGCGTTGTATAATTGCACATTTGCAATTGAACCGTTGAACCACTCTGCACTGCCATAACCTGAATATCCAGGAGTTATCGCACCTATTACAAAATTTGAAGGGACGTAATTTATCCCGCTTGAGACATACTGGCTGCCTATCAACTGGCCGTTTGCATACCAGTATTTGTAATTTCCGCTCATTTCAACAGCGATAAACTCCCACTGTCCGAAATTCCCGTCCGGTATCGGGAAGCTCGTACCTGTCCATTCATTGTAGGTATCCCATTCGAGGCATAGCCCGGTATAATAGGAAGGAGCACATGCATGAGGCTGGTTATTATAGTCCAGTTTCATCCCGTACTGGTCCTCCTTGTCAACTACATCATGGTAAGGAGCACCGTTGACATTCACCCATGCGGTTATGGTTATGTTCTTTCCGATTATGTTAAGGTAGCTGGTGTAGTTGTCAGAACCGTTTACAAAGACAAAATCACCAGTACCTTTTGATTCCATGACATATCTTGGTAATTCGTTGTAGCATGTCCCGATAAGGCTTGCCATGCTTGGATCGCCAGGACCATATGGACGGTAAACGCTGCATGCACCAGGCTCTGCTCTTGGTGCAGATGCAATGCTCAGTATCCCAAGCACTGCAAGTATAAGGATCACAACCGCTATTATCAGAGTCGTCCAGCCGTATGAGAGCAGGTACTCCATAGCTGCCTGATTTTTTTCATTTGAGCTTATTATTGAAAGATTATTTTTCTTGCTGTTCTTGCCTGATGCCATTCCAACCAATATACATTAAATATTGTTAATTAATATATTTTAGGGCAATGAATCAGAAACCAAGCCTCTCTTTTACGAATATCACTGTTATTCTTCCTGGAATGCCCTTTTCTATAATAAGTATCTGGTTGACGGAACTGGATGTCCCATATGCTTTCATCATGCGCTCAGTCTCCATAGGAAGGGAGTGTTCGTATATTCGCCTTATCCCAAGATCAATATTCTTGACTATTTTCTGAGTGCCTACTGCAAGTATCACCTTCTTTGCAGTGAATGAATAGGATGGCAGCTGGCTTCCGCTCGCAGAGGCTATGAGCATCTGTCCGTCCTCTGTGACAGCATGCACGCTCCCTACTGCATAATCGGGACTCGGCAGAGCCCTTCTCAGCTCTGCCCTTTTTGCAGAATCATTCTCCTTTGAGATCTCTTTGTTCAATGGCACAAACCTTCCGCTTTCATTTATGATCTCGTGTGCCCCTATCTGCTTCAATGTCGTTGATGATGCTTCCATTACCGTAGATCCTACTTTTATCAGTGATAAGAGTTTTTCCTTAGCTTCATTGCCGTTATCTACTACTATTACGTCTATTTTCTTTGATCGTAGTGCGTTAACTGTCTTCTCCAATGTCTCTTTGTCAGCGATTATGTCCCAGTCCATCATCTCACTTCGTTATTTACTGTAATTGTAGAAGCCCTCTCCAGACTTCCTTCCAAGCTTGCCTTCAGATACCAGTTTCACCAGCATCCCCGCAGGTTTGAACTTCATGTCCTTTGTTTCATTGTATATCGATTCCATTATGTCCTTGCATACATCAAGTCCTATATAGTCAGCAAGTTCGAGCGGACCCATCGGATGGTTTAGCCCCAGCTTTATTATCGTGTCTATGCCTTCCCTTGTAGAAACTCCTTTCTCAAGCAGGATAATAGCTTCGTTTAGCATTGGCATCAGTATGCTGTTCGCCACAAAACCAGGATAATCATTCACTGTTACAGGGACCTTCCCGCATTTGCTTATCAGCTGTATTGCAATCTGTTCAGTGTTCTTTGACGTGTCGCTTCCAACTATAACCTCTACCGGTTTCATCACAGGAACAGGATTGAAGAAGTGCATCCCTATGAACCTGCTCTTGTCATTTACCGCTTCCGATAGCTCGCTTATAGGTATGGATGAGGTATTTGTTGCTAGTATCGCGTTGCTAATATGCTCTTCTGCCATCTTGAAGACAGCTTTCTTTGTATCCGCTATTTCAGATACTGCCTCTATTACTGCTGATGATCCCTTTCCATCGTCATAGTTTGTAGAGAGCGCAAGGTTATTCAGAGCCGAATCCATCTCCTCTTGTGAAAGCTTGCCTTTTTCCCTTGCCTTATCCATCCGTGATTTTATTATTGCAAGGCCTTTTTGCAATGACTCTTCACTTCTTCCGATAAGTACCACTTGGAAACCGGCTGCAAGGAACGCCTGCGCTATTCCTGTACCCATAGTTCCCGGGCCTATGACAGTTATCTTTTCTACCATGTTTTACACCCTGCTTACAACCATTGATGAAGAACCTCCTCCGCCATGGCATAATGATATTATTCCTAACTCCTTCTTCCTGTCTGCAAGTGCGTGCACCACTTTTGTAAGAAGAATTGCCCCTGTAGCGCCAAGAGGATGCCCAAGAGCCGTTGCTCCTCCGTTGACATTAAGTTTTTCCATATCTATATTCATCTCCTTCGCAACACCCAGTGTCTGCACGCAGAAGGCTTCGTTTATCTCGATCAAGTCCATCTCTTCAAGAGTATGCCCTGACTTTTTGAGCGCAGCGTTCATTGAGTCTATCGGAGACAGACCGTACCAGTTAGGGTCTATGCCGGAATCCGCATATGACTCTATCTTTGCAATCGGTTTGAAGCCATGCTCCTCGACCATTCTCTTTGAAGCTATTATTGCGATTGCTGCACCATCGCTTAACTGAGATGAATTTCCCGCCGTAACGGTTCCTGATTCTGCGAATGCCGGCTTGAGTTTTGCAAGCTTTTCAATGCTCGTATCTCTCCTTATCCCTTCATCTGATGAGAATACGTCATCTTTCAGCTTTATAGGAATCGTCTCGGCTTTGAACTTTCCAGAATCAACAGCAGCTGCGGCTTTCATATGGCTATCGTATGCAAACCTGTCCTGCTCTTCCCTTGTTATACTGTACTTTGTTCCGATCATCTCTGCTATTGTGCCCATATGCATATCTGCGTAGCAATCCCACAACCCCGTATTTATCATCTCATCTATCAACAAATAATCTTTCCCGTTGCTGTCAGAATAGCTATATAATTCCTTAAGGTCAACATTCCCGTACTTCCTGAAACTTCTTACTCCCTTTACAGTATGCGGAGCATTAGTCATGCTTTCCATTCCCCCTGCCAGAGCAATGTTAAGGTCATCTGACTTTATCCCCTGGGCAGCTAGCGCCATTGCCTTAAGACCAGAGGCGCATATCATGTTTACATTCACCGTTGCTGCGTTCTTCTGGATGCCAGAGTGCATGACAACCTGCTTTGCAGGATTCTGACCCTCTCCTGCAGAGAGTACGTTGCCCATTATCACTTCGTCTATGAGTTTGCCATCTATTCCTGATCTCTCAAATGTTCCTTTTGCAACCTCTGCTGCTATCTGGACCGCAGAGAGGTCCGAAAGCTTTCCCATGAATTTTCCTACAGGGCTTCTGAAAGCCACCACCACATATGCTTCTTCCATAAAATGACCTATTTCTTCTTTCTGGGCTTTGCCTTGCTGCGTTCAAGAAATACAGATATGCCCTTTCTGCCTTCTTTACTAAGAACAGAATCAACAAAAGCTCTTCTTTCGTATCTGTAATCGTCTTTTGAAGCGCTGTTAATTGCGGACTTTGCCAACGCCACAGCATTAGGACTGCACAGAACAACAGATTCGCATAATTCAAATGCACTTTTCATGAGGTCCTTTTTGTCGCGCAGTATATTGACAAGCCCTATACGCAAGGCCTTCCCTGCACTTATGCTCTTCCCAGTAAGTATCATCTCTTTTGCCCTGCTTATTCCAGCAATTTTCTGGAGAGAGTATGTTGCTCCTCCTCCAGGTACGATTCCCAGCCTTGTTTCTGGCTGTCCGAAGATTGAATCTGTTGATGCTATCCTAAGATCGCATGCCATGGCAAGCTCATAGACGAAGTGAT
>JAMDBP010000032.1:1335-6337 GCA_023487825.1 Candidatus Martarchaeota archaeon | reverse complement strand
ATAGGCCCGCAGTTACTGTTAAGAGCGTAAATTCAGCAAGAGTGGTAGTAGATGCAAATCATCCACTTGCAGGAGAGAAGCTGGTATACGAGATAACTGTAGTGAAGAAGCTGGATTCAGAGAAGGAGAAGGTAGAATCAATAGCTGAGATGTATGCACTGAAGCCTGACGAAGCACAGAGCGAGAAATCAGCTGTAAAATTAATATTCGGAGACAAGGTAAACAAGGACGCAGACTACTTCATAAACAAGTCGGCCATGGTAAGCGCAATATTCAGATTCATGGACGACGTGAAGAACGTATCAGTAGAAGAGAGATATGCGAGAGAGGAAAAGAAGGAGAAATAATCAGCCATTTATGCTTATCGCATAAGAGCCGTTAACCTTTATCTCCATCCTCTTAGCCACGTCTGATTTCTCTACATTGAGCATAGCTATGTAGCCGCTCCACTTTGAGGTCAGCTCAGACGCATTGCATACAGGGCATGTATTCCCCTGCGATATTATCAGATTGCACTTTCTGCACGCTAATTCCATAAAAATCCCTTATGCTTCATTTCTTAGGCGGCCTTTTGCCCCCTCTTGGTCTGCTTCCTGCAGGCTTGCGTTCCTTCTTTGGCTCCTTTATCCATTCATACTTTCCAAGTCCATCAGGGCGCATCGTGAGCGCTATTTTTGCATCTCCTATGCTGTTCTTCAGGCTTATCGATGAGACCTTGCCGAAGACAACATCTCCTTTCTTCAGACTCCTGCCTGTATTCCTTGAAACGAAAACGCCTGCCTTCCTGTCATAGCTTATGAAGTCGCTGGTTATCTGCGACATGTGCACAAGACCATCTATAGGCCCTATCCTTATGAAGCATCCAAAGTCTGCAAGTTCAGAGACCTCTCCAACTACTACCTCTTCCACCTCGAGCTTGAATGCTAGTATGTCAAATGTGACATCATGGTGAGTAGAAGGATCACCAGGTATTATACGGCCATCGCTTATATCTCTTACATTGAATACAGCGAGTATTATCCCTAAATCCTTGTCTAGCGTACGTTCATATTTGGTCCTGAGTATCTTCTCAACTCCTTCGTCTATGTTCTCCCCGAAGTACATTGGCGATACGCTCACCGAATCTTTTATCGTATCTATATAATACACTATATCACTCGTTTAATCGTCTTAATCACGGATAAGAAGCAAATTTACCATAAGAATAGCAACGAATAAAAATATAAATCCTCTCCAAAAGGCAGTTTCACCTTAATTTCCCGTTTATTGCCATGCTCAGCACAGCTGCGCCCTTCTTCCTCAGCTCCCTTTTTAGTGCTATGTCATTTGTGCACACTGCCTCAGCTTTAGAAAAGTTTGCAAGAATCCAGCTATCTGGATAAACCATGCTCCTGCTTATCTCTATCCTCTTATTCCTATTAATGATCTCAAGTGCAGCCTTTGCATACTTCGCATACCTCCCATTCCCTCCTGCAATACCATTTATCTCGTTCATTATGCCCTGTGATATAAGCAGCGGATAGCCTGGAAACCTCTCTTCAAGAGCGCTGAAGACATCATGCTTTTTGGAGAGCCCGAATATTATGGAACTGGTGTCAACTATGATGAATTTGCCTACCATGCCAACGTTTATTATTCTTAAACGTCATAATTTATATACGAGCATATCCTACAAGTGTTGACATATGGATCTAGACATGTATGCAGAAGAGCTACTCTCAAGCTATGAAACGCAGGAGCACAAGCATAAGATGGAAAAACCAGATGCTGAGATGCACGAGGAGAACGTCTCATGCGGAGACAGGATAACCGTCTTCCTTAAGGTGGAAAACGGCATAGTCAAGGATATCTCCTACGATGGAGACGGCTGTGTAATCTCGATGGGCTCTGCCAACATACTTATGGAAAAACTGAAGGACAAGAGCGTACAGGAGATAGAGTCAATGGACAAGAATAGCTTAATAGAGATAATAAATCTTGATCCAGGTCCTGTAAGAATGCACTGCGCCACATTATCATTGAAGGCGATAAAGGAAGCTTTATTCAAGTACGAGAACAAGCAGACAGACAGGAGCACAAAGGAGTTATAGCAAAATAATGTGATTAGATGAAATTGCTTCACCAACTTCCACCATATAATCTATTCGGGATAGAGGATCAGGATTACGATAGCGCAAAGGTTGTGGCTCTGCCTGTTCCATATGATTCTACTACTTCATACAAATCAGGCGCAAGAGACGGGCCGCACGCGATAATAGATGCGAGCAGGAACCTCGAACTCTATGATGAGGAATACAAGAAGGAGATAACAGAGATAGGCGTATACACTACGGATGAGATGCAGCCAAGCGTAAACTCTCCAGAGGAGACGATAAATTGGATAGAAAAAGAGGTCGAACTGATACTTGACGCAAAGAAGATGCCGCTGCTCATCGGTGGAGAGCACTCGATAGCTGTAGGTTCTATAAGGGCTGTTGCAAAGCGCAATAATGAATTCAGCGTAATCCACTTCGATGCTCACTCTGATTACAGGGACGAGTATATGGGCAGCAGGTACTCCCACGCATGCATAATGGCACGGTCAAGGGAGGTCTGCAAAAGCTGCTATAGCGTCGGGGTCAGGAGCATAGACATCGAGAGCGCAAAGAGGTATTCAAATGATATCCTCTATATGAAAGACATGCAGAACCTGCCTGTAAATGAGATTGCAGGGATAATAAAGAAGCGTACAAAGCAGAATGTATATATAACAATAGACTTAGACGTTCTTGACAACGGAGAGATGCCAAGCGTGGGCACTCCGGAGCCTAACGGCATGCATTTTGCACAGATAGATGCGGTACTGAAAAGCATTCTTGCAGAGAAGAGCCTTCTTGGAATGGACGTATGCGAACTTGCACCAATACCTGGTATGATAGCCCCGAACTTCCTTGCAGCAAAGCTCATATTCAGGACACTGGAGCACGCATTCTTCCAGAAAAAGCAGTGACAATCATCAGTACTCTATGCCTTCAGGTTTCCTCATCTTCCCCTTTATTATACGGGCGAGCTTTACCGCTATATCCTCTCTTATTCCGTCAAGCCTTACCACCTGCAATTCCTTCTTAGAGAGCGAAACCTCAAAGCTCTCCCCCTTCTTTATGCTGCCCGCATCTATTCCATCGTATCTAAGCACACCACTGTACTTCTCTATCCTTGCCCCTATCTTCTTGTCAGGGCTCACTATTATCGAATTTGTGTAAGGCCCATCTACATTCAGGAAGGTGGCACAGAGAAGCTTAGGTGATAGTATTACAGGTCCTCCTGCAGACCTGTTGTATGCTGTAGAGCCAACTTCGCTTGTCACGAGCATTCCATCTCCTGCCATTATGTAAGGGTATATGGCCTTTTCCTTATGGTCATCTTTGTAGTAAATGCTGAAGTATACCTCCTCGCGCCAATTGTGGAGCAGCACCTCATTGACCGCATAGTACTTTTTGCCCTTGAAAGACAGCTCTATCTTGTTACCAAGATTCTCTATTGTGTACTGCTTCTTCTTCAGTTTCTTCACAACCAGAGAGATATCCTTTATGCTTATGTCAGAATAGTAGCCTGCACTGTTGCTCTCGTCTCCGCGTATCGCAAGTATCGGCCCGTTAAATTCCCTCGCCGCTTTAACGAAGGTACCGTCCCCTCCTATGGCTATGCATATATCGCCGTTTCTCGACATCTCAAAAGCCTTCTCAAGTTCATGTATCTCCTTGTAATACTTCTTGCAGATTATCGTTATCTTCATTTTGTCCCCTTTCCATAATAGAAGTGCAGAGGTCTTCCGAGAGCCGCTTCCGCAGCTTCCTGAACCGCTTCGGAGAACGTAGGATGTGGATGTATAGTGTCTGCAATGTCCTCAAGAGTAGCTCCCATCTCTATCGCCAGAGCCGCTTCGGCTATCATTGCATTTGCATCCTGACCGACTATCTCCACTCCTTTTACTATATTCTCATCATCGTATGCTATCTTCACGAAGCCTTCCTTCCTGTCAAGCGCAATCCCTCTTCCAACAGCACTCATCGGAAACTTCTTGACATTCTTCGCATTAAGGGTACCTGCCAGAGCCACTTCGGGATCTGAGAAGATGACTGCAGGTATGACAAGATTGTCAAAGCCTGAATTAAGACCTGCTGCTTTCTCTCCTGCTACTACTCCCTGCCTTATGGCCTTGTGCGCGAGCATAGGCTCTCCAACAACATCGCCTATTGCAAGTATGTTGCTGTCCGCAGTCTGCAATGACTGATCTACAACAACAAATCCTCTATCGTCCAGTTTTACCTTCGTATTTTCAAGTTCAAGTCCCTTTGTATAAGGTACAAGCCCTACTGCCACTACAACTACATCTGTCTCTATTAAAGTGCCATCAGAGAGCTTCAATCTCTTTCCGTCATACTGTTCTGGAGTAACCCCTGCATGTATTACTACTCCAAGATCCCCAAGCCTTTTACCTACCACTGCTGTTGCATCCGGATCGAACTTGGAGAGTATGCCAGAGCGCGCTATAACATGGACCTGTGAACCAAGTTTTGCAAACATTCCTGCTATCTCAACAGAGACATATCCCGCTCCAATTATCGCAATGCTCTTCGGTATGTAATCAAGTGATAGGGCCTGTTTATAGTCGATTATGCTGCTGCCGTTGAAAGCGAATCCCTTAAGTTCAGAAGGTATGGAACCTGTTGCGATTATCGCTTTCTTGAAATCAAGGGAGGTACCGTTTGTAAGCTGTAATGTGTTTGAGTTGAGGAAGGTGGCCTCACCCTTGACTATCTCTATGCCATTAGATCTGCACAGACTCTCAACCCCTTTTTCCAGTTTCTGCGAAACTCCAATCCTCCAATCATGCATCTTTTTCGCGTCAATGCTCAATGATCCGGATATTCCCATATTCTCTGAATGTGTTGCAGAATACAACAAATCAGATATGTGTATAAGCGTCTTTGACGGTATGCAACAGCAGTGGTAGGTAAAA
>JAMDBP010000032.1:0-1325 GCA_023487825.1 Candidatus Martarchaeota archaeon | reverse complement strand
GGTGTTTCCGAACTTCACGGCTTCAGCTCCATCAACTACCCTGTGGTCAAAGACAAGGGAGAATGGCAACTGCTTACCTATGACTATCTTGCTATCCTTTACTACGGGCACCTCCTTTATCATATGCACTCCGAGTATCGCAACTTCCGGATAATTTATCATCGGCACAGAGAGATATCCGCCTCCAAGGCTTCCTATATTGGTTATAGTGAAGGTGCCGTCATGCATCTCCTCCAAAGAGATGGTATTGTCAAGCACCTTTTTGTGGAGTGCCATTATCTCCTTTGCTATCTCCGATATGCTCTTCCTGTCAGCATTCTTTATCACGACTACCTTCAATCCGTCAGGAGACTCTGCTGCAAGACCTACATTGTAATACCTCTTAACTATTATCTCCTGCCTGTCATGGTCGTAGCTTGAGTTGAATCTTGGATTCTCCTTAAGCGCTTCTACCACTGCCTTTATCATGAACGGAAGGAAGGTAAGCTTGAAACCTGCCTTCTCTGCATTCTCTTTCTCCCTCTTAACTATCCCGAAAAGATGTTCTGCATCTGCAATATCCATGTGCACAGCTCTAGGAATTGTCCATGAGAGCTCCATATTCTTTGCTATCGTCTTCCTCAACTGCGACATCGGTATTCTTTCAATATCCCCGCCGTGCTGCTCCTCAAGCACTTCCGAGAACTTAGGGACAAGCTTCTTAGGAACAGCTCCATTGTTTGCAAATGCCTTAACATCATTCTCAAGAACCCTTCCCTGCGGGCCAGTGCCTGTAACTTTCGATAAGTCTATTCCGAGGTCGCGGGCAAGCTTCCTCACATAAGGCGTAGCAAGTATCTCTTTTGTTTCACCAGGAGCCTTTGAAGCAGGTGCAGAGGCAACATGTGCAGCAGTCTGCGGAGCAACAGGGGCAGTCTGCTGAACGCTCTTTTCAGCAACAGGTGCGGCCTTTTTAGGCTCCATGTCTGGTGCTCCGTCCCCTACAGTTGCTAATGTGTCTCCTACCTTTACGTCTGTATTTTCCTTTGCAACAAGCTTTATCCTGCCGGATATCGGTGCAGGTATGTTTACTATAGCCTTATCGGTCTCTATCTGTGCAACAGCCTGATCCTCCTTTACAGTGTCTCCGTCCTTGACCAGCCACTTCTGCAGATGGCCTTCTGTTATCCCCTCTCCAACATCAACGAATCTTATCTCCTTCACTTCTACACCGACATTATCTTATCTATGGCTTTCGACACCTTCAGCTCATTTGGTATGTAATACTTCTCATATCCTGGGAACGGATAAGGCAGCGAGTGCGATGCAACCCTTATTACAGGTGC
>JAMDBP010000014.1 GCA_023487825.1 Candidatus Martarchaeota archaeon | reverse complement strand
TATATGTATTCCATTCTTTTACACCTTTATCTAGTTAGTATCACTCTTTCTTCTCAGTGTCTGAAGCGGCTGCTTCAGGGGCTGCCTTTGGCAACGCGTTTACCGACATGGCTTCCCTTACAGCCTGCGCCAGAAGCCTTTCCGCTATCTCCGGCTCGTATACCTTGGCATCAAGGCCGAGGCCCAGAGCGGATATGTATGCCTTTGAGATGCTCTCCTTTATATTGTATTCTGTTATTATTCCGGCTGTTGATGCTATCGCGCATGCCTGTGCAAAGCTTCTCGATATCTCGTTCCTCAGGAATTCAGCATTGACTTTTAGTGCAAGCCCGTGGTACAGTATCCCTTCACTTATGAGTGCACGTACCTGGGTGCCTGCCTCAAATGGCATTATGTCGAGCATCTTGAGCGCTTTTGATATAGGCACGCTTATCTTTGTGCCCTTCTTTACCAGCACCTTTGACTTGGATATCACTACCTTTCCTTTCTGTATCTGTACGTCTATGCCTGCAGTCTTAAGATCCGTAACGGCCTGACCTGGAGCTATTGTCGTCTCTCCTGCCTCTATGCTTATGTCATCAGGTGAGACCTGATTAGGCTTTGCGCTGAGCTTTATCTTATTTGAGCTTATTATCTCATTCAGCTCCTCTGGGCTCCTGTTGGACATTATAAGTGCGAAGTTTGAGTCCGTGTGCTCTCCCAGCCTCTTCAGCTGAGGGTCTGACTCAAGAACCTTCATTATTAGCCTCTTCCTTGCCACAATTATCTTCGTGTCTGGCTTGAGCAGGTTCTTTGCCTTCTGTGTAAGTCTGTCAGGAACCTCCTGTATAGGGAGTATTCCTACGGTCTTGTATGTCTTTATCTCTTTCTTGAGCTTCTCGACAAATTCAACCTTTTGGGCTTTTAGCATCATATGAACACCTTATATGAACCTCAGCGGTTCGCTCATGGTAAACTTCACGTATAGGGACTTTATATGGTTGCCTCCAAGTTTTCTGTTTATGCTGTTGACTATCTCCTTTATGTTGTCGTATATCTCGTTGACATTCATGTCCTCTGTGCCTACCACGCAGTGCACAGTAGGAATGTTCTTTCCCTTCGTTTTAAGCGTAATCCTCTTTGTAAGATCGTTTGACATTGTCTTCAGCGTCGAGCCTATAAGCGGCTTTGGCATCTTGTTTCTTGGTCCGAGGAACTGTCCCAGGCTCTTTGCTATTGTAGGCATGAGCTGGGGCTGTGCTATAAGCTCATACTCAAGAAGGCCATTTAGCCTCTTCGGATCCTTTGCTATGCTCTCTATCTCGCTGCCGTTTATTACCTCCATGTTGTTCTGCTTTGCCTCATTGGCAACATTATTGTCATTAGCGAATACGGCTATCTTCATCGACTTTCCTTTCCCATGAGGTAGCATGACCTCTAGGTTAATCTTGTTGTCCTGCTTTGAGAAGTCTATTCCTTTGAAGTTTATGGCAAGCTCTACAGTCTGCTTGAACTTCCTCTTTCCTTTATTCTCCTCAATGAACTTAGTGAGTTTCTCCAAATCTTCTGCCATGTTAATCCCTCCTGCAAAGCTGCAGTATTGCGGGAAAATAAGCAATATGAATTAAATGATAATATTAATAAAGTTATCTCTGATACTGCGGTGCCAAGGTATGCGGTTTGCCTCTTTTGACAGTTACTATCTGTATTCGCCATCAGTAGACTGATGTAGTCAGGTTATTGTTTGTCCGCTTATGTAACAGAATAGATTGCTCTCGCACGTGCCTTCGGCACAGATATTCATAGTATTTATCTGCGATGCGTTGTTTATAGCAAATGACATAGGATATTTCGAGAATGCCTGATAGTTGCCAGTCTCATTTGCGCTGAAAAGCACCGTGTTCTCCATAGCGTATGTGCCGTTTTGTTGCATTGCATATCTAGAAGTTGTTCCGTTTACACTGATGCTGTTTAGATTTACTGTAGGGATTACACTGAACGATACGCCTGAAGATGTGCAATTTACATAGCTTAGGAGACTTCCTGGACTGTTATATCCTTCTATAAGAACCTTTACAGGAATCGCCATATC
Source organism: Candidatus Martarchaeota archaeon (assembly GCA_023487825.1). Next base: position 4,508 of record JAMDBP010000014.1, on the reverse strand, counting down.
TGCATTTGTCACGCTCCCGGTAGAGACATTTGTTGCAGCCATTGAGAGTATTAGTGCAGTCTGGTTCCTTCCGAGAAGCTTCGAATAACTTGTAGTGGATATGTTCATGCTCAATGGTATTCCTGTCTTATTGTCTACGCACAGGTAAGTTGAGAAGGTGCCGTTATCAGATGCTGCAGATGTGGAAGCAGATGATAATGCGCTCAGACTGCCTGTTAATTGGAATTCACTGCATGCTCTGCCTGACACGTTACGTACTCCGACATAGGATATTGCAACGTTTGGAGAGTTGATTACTGCCTGATTTACAGATGTATAGGAACTTGCGTTGAAGCTTGTAGATGTAGCGTTTGATAGCGAGCATGATAGAGGAGCCAGTGCAGATTCTGTGCAGGTGACACTTATGCCGTTTTCATTGTAGTTTGCAACCGTTACCTGGTTACCAAGCACTGTAAGGGAGATTATAGACTTGACATTGTTTCCCAGCGTATAGGTATCAAGAGTTATGTTTGTTTCTGAAAGAGTAGGTAAGCTTAGAAGATATGAGACCTTTGCGTTGCTTACTGATTTTGCCGCTGCAAGGTCATTTATCAGCCTGACCTTAGGTGAGAGTGCTGCGGAATTGCCAGAAGGCGCTGCGCTTATGCCTTGTGATCCCGACGATGCACTCCTTGATGAAGAGAGTATTGCACCTATTACTGCGATTACCACAACTACAAATATTATGCCAAATATGAATGCCATCTTGTGATGATGAATAGGAGGCGTAGGAGCCTGGCTCTGTTGAGGCATTGATGAAGCTGCAGGCTGCTGATAATTTCCCTGATTGTCATGCTTTATCTCGTCCATATAACCTAAAGAAGATTACAGTAAATGTATTTAAATCTACTTTATATGCAATTTCTTCCTGAAAAGAAGCTTGCTTACTCCCTTGCAAGTCCTGACAGATCGTTTTCTTTATGCATGCTTGCATACTTTGAGACGTTATCGTTATAATCGGTTATCGCCCGCTCTATCAATCCGAGGAATTGACTTATCTCCTCCTTCTTTCTTTCAGTAGGAGCATATACCTTTTTCCATGTCTCTTCCTCATTCTGCTCTGCGTGTTCTACCCCTATTCGTGCCCTGAATTCTACAAGCATTCCCTTCTGGCGATAAGGTTTGCGCACGCCAGTATGCCTGCTTACCAACCCATTGGCATTTCGGATTATAGAAGAACGCATCTCTTCTGCCCATCGGTTCATCCCATCCTTAGATAGGTCTGGCTCAGCTTCCATGTGCAATGTGGCCGATAGCAATCCTGATGCGTAATCGTCTATTTTTTTTGGTCCGCGTACAGTCTCGAAATCTGTGAACTCCAGATGAATGTGGATCTTTGCCCCGCAGTTACTGTGGTTTACTCTTTCTGAGAAAGCGTCTATCATCTCAAATGCCCATGGAGCATTTTCCCTTGCATAATTCTCTTTCCTTGATAGAAGCGATAGGTGAGTGCTTCTGCCTTCGAAGAAAATCTGCCTTGACAATCGCTCCTTCTCGTCTTCTCTAGAATCACCGACCCGCGCATCTGCTGATAGCATCTGCTTTGAGCGTGAATTTTCCATTCTTGAACGGGCATTCTCTATTAGGACTTCGTGTTGTGGTTTTTCAGATTGCATAATATCTCCTTGCTAAATTTCAATCTTACAAGGATTAGAGTACATTAATCTGGTTCTTAAACTTTTTGTGCAAAGGTAACAGAGCTAAAGCAGCTTCAGGGCAGACGTAAATTTGTCTATCTCCTCCTTTGTCCACGGACCCACTCCTAGAGCGGTTACGGTGCCTGGAGGCAACTGTGTCAGCCCTGCATCTGATACAAGAGCGCACGGTACTCCTTTGTACTTGAAAGCCTCAAAGAGCCTCTTCAGCTCCGTCTCATCGTTTGCCTTGAGAACTATCTTTCTCTCCCCTGTCCTTAACCACTCCTCTGTTATCTTTTTGTCTTTTTTCTCTGCCTCGAAGTAGCTCATGAGTGAGGCGTGTGCCGCCTGCGCTGCCGTCTTTCCCTTACCCATCTCTATATCTGCCCTTATTATTATAGCCTGCTTTATCTCGACCATATGATCATTCATCTAAGATTCTTATTTAGTTTTTACTTATTATCTAATATTATTGCTGTTTTATATATTGATAATAATATGTGGATTTGATGACCACCGCAGATCTTGGTATGCCCCTGTTGTCCAAGCTCCTCTCCGACTTCTATAGAAAGAGCAATGCATACTTCCCGGACCGTATAGAGGAGAGGGAGTTTGGAGTCGGAGACCTTGTAAGGAAGATAGCATTCAGGCACATGCAGTTCAAATCCAATGATGAGTTCAGGAAGTACATGATTGCAAATGCACCTCCATATGTCTCATGCTCCTCAGCATACTACCACTTCCCCGCAGGAAGGCCTATGAGCGCAAAGGGCTGGATAGGCTCTGAATTGATATTTGATCTTGATGCAAATGATATGCATCTTGACTGCCAGAAGGTACATGGCGGCTCATGGGTCTGCGACAACTGCCTTGAGAGAGTAAAGGAGGAGACCTTCAAGCTTATAGAGGATTTCCTGATGCCTGATTTTGGATTCTCTGATAATGAGATAGCGGTTAACTTCTCTGGAAACAGAGGCTACCATGTTCATGTGAAGAGCGAGGTTGTGATGAAGCTAGATACAGATGCGAGGAAGGAGGTAAGCGATTATATCGCAGGGCACGGCATAGATTTTGAGCAGATATTCAAAGAGGAGACGGTTCGCGGATCTAAGATAAGGAAGCTTGTCGGTCCAAGACCTGAGGAAAAAGGATGGAGAGGTAAAGTCGCGAGGAAGTTCATAAGCATAATGAATAATGGTAAGGAGAGCCTGGAGCAGATGGGGATAGATAAGAGTATAGCGAGGAAACTGTATGAGAAGAGGGCTCTTGTCGAGATGGGCATTAGGAACGGAAACTGGGATATGGTATACATAAAGAACAAGGCAGACTTCTGGAAATCCGTTATAGAGAAACAGGCAGTTGCTCAGAGCGACAGGATAGACAAGAATGTAACAAACGATACGGGCCACATGATAAGGCTTGCCGGATCAATCCATGGCGGCTCTGGACTCATTGCAAGGAAGATGGCAGCGTATAAGAACATGGAGCGTTTTGATCCGATGAAGGATGCGATAGCGTTCAGGAACGGCAGTCTGAAGATAATTGCAGATACCAGGAATAAGTTAATAATGAATGGGAAGGAGTACGGTCCCTATAACAAAGAGGAGGTAACGATAGAGACTGCACCTGCAATGTACCTCTACCTTAAGGGCCTTGCAAAAGTCATTTCCATAGAATAGCACTTGAGAGAGTATAGATTTTAGATTTACTGCTCCCCGTATGCCGTGTCCTGGTCTTTGTCAAGCGCTTTCGTCAGTATGTCTGCGGTTATCGTTACTGGATTTATTACATTGGCTATCTCAAGGTCATTCAGATGCGATTCTGCGTCGGTGCTGTGCGCTATAGCAGATATGCGTGCGTTCTTTGCAATCTTCTTTATGACAAGCACGACGTACACCACCTTTGAACTATCCCTAAGGTCTATGACTATATCAGTAGCCTTGTCGAGGTTGAACTTCTCAAGTTCCGATTTCGAGGTATAATCCTCAAGGAATGCAGGATAGCCCTTTCTCCTGAGCATCTCTGCAGTCGGCTTGTCTGCAGTTATTATTATGAAATTCCTATGCTGTGCCTTCAGCTTATGGGAGATTATCTCATTCGCAGAATCGTAACCTACAAGGACGATATGGTTCCGCATCTTCTTCTTGTTGACGCTGTTTAATCCGGAATACATCTTTTCCACTCTTGCACTCAAGAAATCACTGGATAGCGTAGTTACTGCGCTAAGGAATATACTCAATCCGGAGATTATTAAAATTATCACAAAGATTCTTCCTAATTCAGTTACAGGAGTTATGTCACCGTATCCAACAGTCGATATGGTAACCACGGTAAAGTAGAGCGCCGTTACCAATGAATTGATATGTATATTGAAGTTTCCACTCTGCCCTAGAATATATGCGCCTGCCGTGCCGTAGATCATAACGGATGCGATAGCTAGTACGTAGAAGACAACCTGCTTGTTTACTTCCATGCACAGAATATTGTAGAGTTAGATTAATGAAGCATATGCAATGCACAGGGATAGTAAGCTTTAATTAATTTCCCTTCTTAATGATTACACATTTCTTGTTATAGAAATAGATATAATTAGTTTAATCAGTGAATCAAATGGGAGCTTACGGGCATATAAAAGAGAGCATAGAGAGCGAATACCAGAACAGGGATTCCGCACTCAAGTCAAAGCTGATAAATTGGAGAAAGGAACCTTCGGTAGTTAGGGTTCTCAGACCTACGAATATCGCAAGGGCACGCGAGCTTGGCTACAAGGCAAAGCAGGGAGTAGTAGTCGTAAGAGTAAGGATCAGGAAGGGAAATTAATTAAAGCTTACT
>JAMDBP010000008.1 GCA_023487825.1 Candidatus Martarchaeota archaeon | reverse complement strand
AATGAATACGGATTATTTGATAAAAAAGGGAAGAAGATAACTCCGAGAGAAGCTGCATACATAATAGCGGTAAGCAGGGTAGCCGCTGCGATGAAGGCCCGCGGATGGTACTGATTAGAACTTCTTGAAGCGTTTGAGGAGTCTCTCTACAGGCAGCGTGTTGATCACGTCTTCCTTAAGGAGCCATCCTCTTCTGGCAGTTCCTATTCCATACTTGAGTACGTTGAAGTGGTCTACGCTATGCGAATCACTGTCTATGGCAAATGGCAATCCGTGTTTCTTTGCCCTGATTATGTTTTCATCACCAAGGTCGAGCCTCTCCGGAAACGAGTCGATTTCCATAATGACCCCGTTGTCATGCGCTGCTTCGAACACCTTATCAAGATCCATGTTTATAGGGTCTCTGCTTCCTATCAGCCTGTCTGTCGGATGTCCCATTATGTCTACATAGCCGCTTGATAGCGCCTTCACCACTCTCTCTGTCATCTCCTCCCTTGTCATCTTAAGATTAGTGTGCACGCTTGCAAGCCTGTAATCCATCATCTCCAAAGTCTTCCTCTCAAGGTCAAGGCTTCCGTCTTTCAGTATGTCTATTTCTGCACCTTTCAGCAATTGTATGCCATCAAGCCTATCATTTACCTTGTCTATCTCATCAAAATGCTTCACAAACTGCTTATCATTCATTCCGTTAGCTATCCTCTCGTTCTTTGTATGGTCTGTTATCCCGAGATAACTCAATCCGTATCTTTTAGCCGCTGCTGCCATATCCGCTATGCTGTATGTTCCATCGCTATGGTCGGTATGCGAGTGCAGATCGCCTTTTATGTCGCTTAATTCCACGAGCCTCGGTATCTTTCCCTTAAGGCTTAGCTCTATCTCTCCGCGGTTCTCTCGCATCTCAGGAGGCATGTACTGCATGCCAAGCTTTGCATACACATCCTTCTCATCAGCTGCAGCTATGCTCTTCCCTTTTTTATCAAATAATCCGTATTCATTGAGCTTATACCCTTTCTTTATTGCAATCTCGCGCACCTTGACATTATGGTCCTTATTCCCTACAAAATACTGCATCGCTGCTCCAAAGCTCTCTGTACCAACGACACGAAGGTCGCAGTTTATCCCTATCTTCAACAGGACTGTTGTCTTTGTCGGCCCTCTTAAAATTACCCTGTCTATCTCCTTTAACGATACAAAGAAATCCGTCATCTTCTCAGGGTTCTTTGTAGTCACAAGTATATCGAGATCCCCTACAGTCTCGCGCATCCTTCTCGCAGAGCCTGCAAGCTCAGCTCTTTCAGCAAGACCGGACTCTCTAAGCTGTGCTATTATCTTCTCAGCTTCAGGAAGCGCCCTGCCGAGCAGCATCCTACCGCTATTCGATTCAAGCAGTGCAAGCCCCTTTCCTATCTCAAGTTCACTCTTCTCCCCAAATCCATCGAGAGTCATTATCCTGTGCTCCTGGACTGCTTTCTTAAGATCCTCAATACTTTTTATGCCGAGCTCCTTGTAAAGCCTATAGACCTTCTTTGCACCCAATCCCTGTATCCTTGTAAGCGTATTGAAGTCTACTGGGAAGCTCTTCTTCAGAGTGTCATACTTCTTCATATGTCCTGTCTCTATAAGCTCTGCTATTCCTCCAGCAATTCCCTTACCTATTCCCTGTAGCTCCATCAATCCGTCTAGGCCATCCTTTTTGTAGATATCCTCGGCTCTCTCCTGCAAGGTCTCTATAGTTGTTGCAGCCTTTCTATATGCTAGAACCTCAAACCTGCTCCTCTTTCCCTCTACCTCTAATATGTCCCCTATCTCCTCAAGTATCTCCGAGATCCTCTTATTGTCCACAATAACATCAGGTTTGCAAGAATAATAAAACTTACATGAATATGCGAGCGTAAGAGAAAGCTATTTATTCTTAGATATAAACTACCTATAAGGGTAATGTTATGTTTGAATACGAAGTGGAAAAACAAAAACAGGAGCTTATGGCTGACTATGAGATGTTCAAGCCAAGAATATGCGTTGTTGGAGTAGGTGGAGGAGGAAACAACACAGTACACAGGATAAGCAGCATGGATATAAAGGGCGCAAGCCTGTTCGCATTCAATACAGATGCAAAACAGCTCAACACAATGAAGACAAACATAAAGACGCTTATGCTTGGAAATTCCCTAACCCATGGACTGGGTGCAGGAGGCTACCCTGATGTAGGGGAGAAGGCTGCTGAGATGTCAAGAATGGACATAGAGCTGCTGTTGAGGGACATGAACATGACCTTCCTCTGTGCAGGTATGGGAGGAGGAACAGGAACAGGCGCCGCCCCTATAGTTGGCAGGGTTGCAAAAGATGCAGGTTCTATAGTAGTCGGCATAGTCACGATACCATTCTCTCTCGAAAGAGTAAGACTTGACACTGCAAGAAAGGGTATAGACAAGCTCAAGAACAATGTGGACACGCTCATAATTATAGACAACCAGAAGCTGGTTCAGTTATATCCGAACCTTCCTATAGAGAAGACCTTTGCTCTTGCAGACGAGATAACAGCAAAGGCCGTACGCGGAATAACAGAGGCAATAACCCAGCCAAGCCTGATAAATACCGATTATGCAGACGTAAGGACGATAATGACAGGCGGAGGGATGGCTGTCATAAGCGTAGGATCAGCTTCAGGTGCACACCGCGTAGAGGACGTGGTGCAGAATACGCTTAAGAACAAGCTGCTCGATGTCGACTACAGCGATGCTACAGGAGTGCTTCTGCACATAACCGGAGGCAAGAGCCTGACTCTAGGAGAGGCTAACCAGATAGGCACAAAGCTTACAGAGAGATCCGCACCAAATGCAAATGTCATATGGGGCGCAAGGCTTGATCCTGAGTATGGAGACATGATTGAGGTAATAGCCATATTCACAGGAGTGAAAGGCTCTTCAGTGGTAGGAAAGGATGAGCCAAGGCACAATGACATCGGTCTTGACATAATATAAAAAGAAACTGGCTACTGTCTGTGTGCACTGTGTAATACCTGCTAATAGTAATCAGACTGCAGCTATGCCCTTGAACCTTACCAACTGCATGCCTGCATCATCGCCAGAATTGAAGATCTCTATTTTCACTCCATGGGCATCTGCGATATCCAGTACCTTCTTGACCTCTTTCTCATTGAGCACATCATCATTAACCATCACCAGTCTAATCTCATTTATCCTGTTCTCTATGTTGTCAGCTCCATAGACCGACCTTCCTGACACAAGGCCGCTAAGGAACATGTTGAGATACCAGAATTCCTTCTTAACGCGTTCATTCTCAAGGAGCTTTGCAACAGCCTCGCTCTGCATTATCTCCCTTATCCCGGAGCGCTCAGCATCGCTTGCCTGTACGTATGAGACTCTCTTCTCTATGCTCTTCCTGTTGCCCTCCATATACTTCTTCATGTCTTCTTTGGTGAATCCAGGCCCTCCTATTACCACGACATCAACCAGCATGTTATTCACTGTGCTTATTACCGCATCGAAGAAAGCTTCCTTCTGCTTCTTGTACTCCTTCTCATTCATCTTCTTGCTGAGCTTGCTGTATATCTCTGAGAAGATGTCTATCCCGTATCCCTTTATGTATGCAAAAGATGCCTTTTCTTCGTCCATAGCAACAATGCCAAGCCTGGCCTTCTTTGATTCTGCAACAGCCTCTTTTAGCCTTCTAATTATGTACTCCTTCCACTCTACCTTATGAACGGATATCACGTCTCTGGGCTCTATATTCAAGGTATGATAGCTGCCCATGCTTATGAATTCAAGCGGGCTTCCATCAATTATCTTCCCTGAGACTCTCAACCTGAAGGCGCTCCTGTCTATCTCGGCCTTTTCTACAGCTATCTTCACCCTTATGTCCTTCTGCTCTCCCTTATCCCCTTCGCTTGGTCTGAATCTGCGGGTACTCTTCCCCTCTACCTCATCTCCATGGTTTATAATCACTGCAAGTAGGTACAAGTCGTCAAAACTCTCAGGTTCAAGACGCATCACATTAGATATACTGTTGAATCCGAGTATCTTCATAGAGCATCAAAGAGAATTGAATCCAAATTAATAATAATTCATATATTGTCAATCAGTCTCTTCAGCCCATCAGAATCGGAGAAGCCCTTATGGCTTGAAGCCTTCCTGATCCTGTTCATTGCAGCATATCCAAGTCCTTTCCCATTGAATTGCTCTATCACTGCAAATCTTACTCTCAAAGAGTCAAGTTCTATCAGCTTGTCAAAGAGGCTGTGCACTCTGATACGCACGCTTTTAGAGGTGCCTAGAGAGATGCATCTTACTCCAGTGCCTTTAAACATCCTGCAACTCTCTACCGAGCCTATGAATGCAGCACTCTTCCCGAAAGGCCTTAATATGCTGCAAACAGCTCTTCTGTCACCGGTATAAACAAACAAAGGCGTACTGGGCGCATAATGTCTGTACTTCGTACCAGGGCTTATCACTCTCTTTGCGCTCGCTGTTCCTTCTGCAAGTCTGCCAATTATCGGTTTTCTCCCAAAAGCCTTTGTTATCTGTTCCTGTGTGAATGCACCTGGTCTGAGTATCCTGAAGCTCCTAAGGTCAAGTATTGTCGACTCTATTCCATAATCTGCCTCTCCACCATCTATTATCATAGAAACCTTCCCTCTGAAGTAGCCTATCGCATGCTCTCCTTTTGTCGATGAAGGTTTTGTCGATATATTCGCGCTTGGAGCAGCTATAGGCACGCCTGCCTTCTTTATGATCGACCGTATAACTCTTCCCTTTGGACATCTTATAGCAACACTGTCGAGACCTGCAGTTACAGTTTCAGGGAGTTTCCCTCTTCCATTTACTATTACGGTAAGAGGGCATGGCCATATCTTACTTAATGCATTTGCATGCTCTCTGCTGAACCTTCCCAGCTTCAGGGCATCTTCAATACCATATACGTGTACGATAAGCGGATTATCAGAAGCCCTTCCTTTTACTCTGTATATCTCCCTGCACGCTCTCTCATCAAATGCATTTGCCCCTATCCCATATACTGTCTCTGTAGGAAAGACAACAAGCTTGCCTCCAAGTATTTTCTCTGCGGCAGCTTCCATAACCTTTGAAGAAGGCCTTTTAGGGTCGGTCTTACAGACCAGGGTCTTCATCAGCTCAGCCTTTGAACAGTCTGTCATTTATGAAGTTGCCTGCTATTGTCGATGGATTTACCACAACCGCCCTGTTGCCTGCAACTATCTTCAGATGGTGTTCTGCATCCTTATTCGGTGCCACCACTATTATCTCAGCATTACCTGCAAGCTCCTTCACGCTTACCAGCGCATAAAGCGAGGTCGAGTTATCCGAAACGTCTATCACTACTGCCTTTGCCTTATCCAGATTCATCTCACGCATATCTCCATCAGAAGAGAGATCCGCCTGGAAGGCCATGTAGCCGTATTTCTTAAGCCTCTCAAGGCTCTCCGGAGATTTTACTATAATTATGAATCTCTCTCCTGTCTCAGAGAGTTTGTTCGCTATGTAAAGGTTTGTAGGCCCGTCTCCTATCAGTACCATATGCTTGTTCAGGGCTCTTCTTTCAAATGAAGATATCCTGCCGCTTATTCTCTCTATTCTCCTGTTCATGAATTCACCTGAAAATGTTGTGATTGCTGAAATGAATGTACCTAATCCAACAATTATCAGCGTTATTACAAATATCTTTGCGATCGGGCTTACCGGATAGAAGTCTCCGTATCCTACTGTGCTGAGCGTTATCACTGTGAAGTAAAGCGCATTCAAAGGCGTTGCAACATTCTGGTTGAAGCCCCCATTGTTACCGATAAAATATGTGCCTACGACTCCATAGACAATCACTGAAAGGACTACTATTGCGTAGGCAACGACCTTTGTGTTATATCTCATCAATACCAGTCTTGACAATTAGCTAAACAAAGAGAGATGCTCAGCATTATAATAAATACCTTATGCTGCCTTCTTTGGCCTCTGCCTTATCCTCTCCCTAAACGAGACCAGCTTGCCAAGTATCGCGGAATTGCCCTTTGCAAGCTCCTTGCCGAACTCGACAAAGCCCCTGTTTACGTAATCACGAAAAAAATTCTCCAGTTCCTCTATCTCCTTCTTTTCAAGACTGAAATCAAGCGCCTTTGCATTCTCGCGTATGTGCTCCAGCCTGCCTGCCTTTGGTATTGCCACTGTATTGTCCTTTGAAACGACCCAATTGAGTGCGACCTGTGCTGAGCTCTTTCCATGTCTCTCTCCAATAACCCTTAGCACATCCATATTGCCATGGCTCTTTGCCAGCAGGCTTCCACGTGCAAGCGGGCTATAAGCTATCACGGTTATTCCTTCTTTCTTGCAGAATTTTGCAAGTCCTTTCTCTATCTCCCTTGCTGCAAGGCTGTACTGCACCTGGTTGGATACAATCTCATTGCTCTTAAGGCATGCATTTGCCTCATTTATGTCCTCTATGCTGAAGTTACTAACACCTATGTAGCGTATCTTCCCTTCTTTCACCAGCTCTTCCATCGCCTTCATCGTCTCGCTTATAGGCACTCTCCTATTGGGCCAATGCAGCTGGTACAGGTCTATCTGCTTCACTCCAAGGCGCTTAAGGCTTGCGTCACAAGCTTTCTTCACATCAGCATACCTGAAATGTTCTGGAGACACCTTGGTTGCAAGGAAGACCTCTTCGCCCTTTATCGCCTTGCCCACTATATCCTCAGTATGGTACATCTCAGCGGTGTCTACGAAGCGCATGCCCAGATGCATCCCTTCCTTAAGCGATTCTATAGCAGCAGCATGGTCGCTCCCAAGCTGCCAAGTACCTATTCCCAGTGCGGGTATCCTCTCTCCTGTCTTTCCAAGCTCTCTTTCTTCCATCCCATTCAAAGAGTA
>JAMDBP010000007.1 GCA_023487825.1 Candidatus Martarchaeota archaeon | reverse complement strand
TGTATCCATAATATGTTGAAAGCGCGACTACAAAATTCTGTCCGCTAGGATGTTTCTGTATATTGGTCTTTCTGTAAGGAACGGTATTGACTATAGGTACCTGCGGATAGAAAAGCAAATAGCTTCTTGAATCAAATCTCTGGTTGAAGTTAATCGCATACAATCCCTGCGCCTGCTTTATGAAGTTTGAAAGCATGGCGTGCCTTGCAATACTGTTATGCTCTGCATAAGGGGAAGTTGACACTGTAAATCCGAATATCGAGGCGATGTCCACTTCGACATGCGTATGTTTCTCTGTTATATCGCTTTCGTTGAAGGCGACAAGCGCATTCTCCTCTTCTTCAGCGTCCAAGTACTCTACTATCCCGTTCCTGAACAAATAATTGAAATTTATCTCCTTGCTCTTAAGCTTCTCTATTATCTCCTTAGTCAGTTTTGACTTTCCATTTTCTATTATTACGTATGGTTTCCTAACTCTTCCGCGGTCGCTGTTTATGTTGATGTAATGCTGCCTTGCATAGTGCGCAACGTTTATCTCTCCTGAAATCACTCCTGTCCTTCTCGCACTCCTTATCTCATTGACGAACTTCTGAGGATCCTCTACGGTTCCAATGTCTCTTCCGTTCAAGTAAACATGAGTTATTTCGTTCTTTGCCATAATATCACTCGTTTGCCTTTTTCTTAAGACCTACTAATTTGTCCTCGAAAGAAGACTCTTCTGCACCTACCGTAACCTTGGACATAAGTGCAAGATACTTCGTAAGCCCTACCTCCTGTCCCTCTGGAGTTTCAGAAGGGCATATCTTACCCCACTGCGTTCCGTGTACCTCCCTTGCCTTGAAGTGAGGATGCTTCTTTGCAAGAGGAGATTTCACTCTCCTTAAATGAGTGTAAGCGCTGGAGAAATTTGTGCGGTCAAGAACCTGCGATATTCCTGTCTGTCCTGCAACCCACGTCCCTGTTCCCATTGCATAAGAAATACGTTCTGTTATTGTGTCAGGATTTATTATCGACTGTATGCTCAGTTTCCTTCCACGCGCACTTGTCCTCTCTATCTGATACTTTACCTCCTTTGTAAAGAATCTGAATGCATATGTGAAAAGATCTTCCATCAGTTCTCCTGCAAACTTTATGCGCTTGTTTGCGTAATGGTCCTTGTCGTCCTCGCGGGCGAGCTTGTTACCTACCATTGTCGCCTTCCTTGCCATTGTAAGAAGATACTCTGCTTTCTTGTATTTGTCTTCTGCTGTCTCTCCTATGTGAGGCAGAAGGTAATTGTTTATCTGGGTCTCTGCCCTAGATAACTGGTATTCTGCAGCCTGTCCAGGTGCTGCCATCCTTCCTAATTCTGATATTGCCTCATTCTGTGTCATCTCCTTGTAATCGCTTACCTCAAGGTTCAACATTATGTCGTTCCTGAATGAAAGTGAATCTGATACGTTGTTAAGAAGGTCCTTTTCAGACATTCCTAGCGCCCTAAGAAGAAGTATCAGATTAACACTCTTTGAAATAGTGGGGAATTCCACAGTGTAGACCCCGTTCTGGTTTCTTGAGACCACGCATCTAGCCCTGAAGCCTGGTGCGGTAGAGAAGACAACACTGTTTACCTTGTCTCCGCCTTTGCCCTTTGTCGTTATTATCCTGTTAGGAGCTATGTCTTCCAATCCTATGAGCACGCGCTCAACTCCCTTTATTATGAAATATCCTCCCGGGTCATCAGCATCCTCTCCCTCTTCAACCAGCTGCTGTTTTGACATTGTCTTTATGTAACATAAATCACTTCTTACCATGATAGGCAGCTCTCCTATGAAGACCTCTCCAAAAGATGCCCTCTTCTCAATGCCTCTTATCACCGGCACTACCTCTATGAATATAGGAGCAGAATATGTGAGGTTTCTCAGACGGGCCTCATTAGGCATCACCTGCCTTCTTGACCCATCCGCTTCTATAATGGATGCCTTGTCAAGTCTGACGTTCCCAAGCTTCAATGAAAAGCCCTCGACGCTAGGCTGCACTACATTCTGCCTGTCTACAACACGCTGCAAACCCTGGCTTACAAATCTGTTGAAGCTCTCCAGCTGGTGCTGTATCAGAGGCATAGTGTCCAAATAAGATTCCAACAAAACGCTTTCACTATCCATAGAAACCACAATCAACCTTCTACAATCATTCTGTAGTAAGGTACCTTGACTCCGTTCTCTGTCCTGTCTATCTTGACTATCTGCCCAGCCTTGCCATTAAGTATCTTCACCTGCGGATCGCTCTCTAGGATTTTAGGCAGGTTTTCAGGCTTCAGGCTCAATTCTTCCAGCAGTTCTTTTACCTCCTTATCAGTCATTAATTTGTGAGGCGGTACAAAAATATGATTACTTCTATCAGCCAAATATACACCTATAAAGATAAAGAGTAGGGACTAGCACAGACACTTCCGCTATTTATAGAATAAAAAGATTTATATAGATTTGTTAACATTACGCGGACTATACTATTAATCTAATACAGAGCCATTATCGGATTAGCCTATGATGCAGGTGCTGTCACAGCATTTTTACTTCCATAAACTGTTCCGTTCGCAGAAGCGATAAACATGGCTGATTGTGAATCGGAAGACAGACTAACTCCTCCGGTGCTTGCCCATGAACCAAAAACATATCCGGGAGGGACCTGCCCCAAAATAGTATAACTCACTCCCTTAAACACAGCAAGCTTTGAACCTGGAAGATAAGTTACCCCGTCCACGGTGACGTTTATGCTATTGCTACTTATAGTAATATAATAAAGAGAAGGCGTGCCCTGTGTCACATATGTTGTTCCTGTACCTGTAGTGTTGAAGTTAATGGAATTAGGGCTAAGCCCCTCACAATAATTATTGCTGCAAATACTGTATTCAACAGTGAACTTCGGATTGACCTGCATCCCTATGGGCAGCTCTTCCTCTAAATTGCTAACAGTAGCATTGCATACAGCAATTCCTCCCTGCGGTATGTTTGAAGGGATGCATTCACCAGAATAAAAGGTATTGCTTGCCGTCGGATAGAAGTAAAAAGAACCGGGCCTTACATTTATTCCTATGCCTTTTTCATTTGTGAATATCACATATGCCTTTGCATTTGTAGGATCTACGGAATTGCCTATGACATACATTCCCTGGCAGGGCATGTCAGGAGTCAGATAGCAGTAGGAGTTCGATTCAGTAGTATTATGCGTTCCTGTAACGTAAAGGAGAGCCAGAACAACAGCTACTATAAGAAATGCAAATGCAAATATTAGCATATATTCTAATGATATCTGTCCTTTTCCCGAACGTTTTCTTGATATGGCTGAACCTTTATCTGCATGGAATTTCGACATCTATATACTCTAAAAACCCCCATTTAAATACCCATCATACATTCGCAAATAACGAACGACAAATAAGCGCGGTCAGATACCTAACACTATTAAAAATAACACATGCCGGTTAAAACAATGTAAATGCAGCAAGGAAACGCTAATGCCTCTTAAGTGAAATAAGAATATGTATTATAAGATAATCTATCCCTATGTATATCTATGCAGACAGTAAACCCCTACGAAGTCAAAGGAGATCTAGACTACAACAAGGTAATTACGGATTTCGGGCTCAAACCGCTAACCACGGAAACACTGGAAAGACTGGATAGACTGGCAAAAGGCAGCAACTACATGATCCGCAGAGGCATATACTTTGCAGAAAGGGATCTCAACTGGCTTCTTGACCAGTATGAGAAAGGAAACGGATTCTACGTTTATACAGGGATAGCGCCGTCAGGCGGGATGACTATAGCACAAACCATGCAGTTCCAGATGGCAAAATGGCTTCAAGACAGGTTCGGAGCTGAAGTCCTGATAATGATTCCTGACGAGGAAAAGTTCCTGGTCAAGCGCAATCCGGCATTCACGCTTGACAATGGGCATGCGCTTGCCATGGATGACGCGCTGGACGTAGCTGCTTTGGGATTCGACAGCAGAAAGACGAAGATATTCCTAGATACGGAATACGCAAAGACCCTGTATAAGCAGGCGGTCCGTGTCTCCAAATACATAACATACTCGATAGTTAAGGATGCGTTTGGATTCGGTAACGACATGAACATAGGCGCGCTCTTCTACACATCATTCCAGGCTGTGCCTGCGTTCCTGAAGTCGGTACAGGCAGAGAAGAACATTCCCTGTCTTATCCCTATGGGAGTTGACCAGGATGTGCACTTCAGGGTTGCAAGGAACGCGATATCAAAGCTTGGCTATTATAAACCTGCATCACTTGTATCAAAGTTCATGCCCGGACTCTCAATGAACCCAAAGATGTCATCAAGCGACCCTAACGATACGATATATCTTTCTAACGACGAAGCGACGGTAGTGAAGAAGGTAAACAAGGCGATAACAGGACAGCAGGCTACGGTAGAACTTCAGAAGAAACACGGTGGGAATCCCGACAAATGTGCAGTGTGCCAATACTACAAATACATGTTTGAACCTGATGACAAAAAACTAAATGCAATATTTGAAGGTGAGAGGAACGGCAGCCTTCTTGCAGGAGAACACAAGAAGGATCTTGCCATGCGCATAAACAAATTCCTGAAGGAACACAGGGAAGCAAAGAAGAAGCTTGAGAATAAACTTGAAGATTTCATGTTACACGATTAATCCTGATTAAATGGCAGTACTTGGAATAGAGAGCAGTGCCCATACATTTGGCGTAGGCATAGTCGATAACGGGAGAGTAATAGCAAATGCAAAGGCCATGTATAAGATAGGGAGCAAGGGCATGATACCTAAAGAGGTAGCCGAGACGCACCTGAATAACGCTGCAATTGTAATACAAGATGCACTACAGGAAGCAGGAATAGAATTCAGAGAAATCAGCGGGATAGGTTACACCAAAGGGCCAGGGATAGGACACTGCCTTCATGTAGGCATGCTCTCTGCAAAGACCATTGCAAAAAAGCTTAACGTCCCAATAGTCCCTGTAAACCATGGGATAGGCCACATTGAGATAGCAAGGAGAAGAGCAAAGTTAAACGACCCATTGGCTCTTTACGTAAGCGGCGGGAATTCACAGATATTAAAAAAATACGGCGACAGATACAAGATACTCGGAGAGACATTCGACATAGGGATAGGAAACATGCTTGATTCGCTTGCAAGGTCCCTTGAATTATATCCTGCATGGGGATCGACAGTGGAAAAGACAGCAGAGAAAGGAAGATACGTAGAGATGCCCTATACTGTTAAAGGGATGGATTTTTCATTTACCGGCCTTCTGACACATGCTTCAAAGATGAAAGGCAGGCACAGCAACAAGGATATATGCTTCTCAGTTCAGGAGACTGCGTATGCCATGCTAACGGAGGCCACGGAACGTGCACTGCTCCTGACCAATTCAAAAGAACTATGCGTATGCGGAGGAGTTGCACAGTCAAAGAGACTGAAGCGCATGCTAAAAGGTATGGCAGAGGAGCATCATATAAAATTCGGCTTTGCTGAAGACACATTCAATGCTGATAACGGTGCGATGATAGCACTTGTGGCAGAGCAGATGCTTTCACACGGTAGAAAAGCGAAGCTCCAGGAATGTGATATAGAGCAGAGATACAGGATTGACGAGGTGAGATTATGGAAAGGGTAAGCGAGGGTGCAGAAGCTGTCATGTTCGAGATAAGGCTTTCTGGCAGACCTTTGCTTGTAAAGGCGAGAAACAGGAAAGCGTGGCGGATAGAGATAATAGATGAGGAACTAAGAAGAAGCAGGACAAGGAAGGAAGCGAAGCTAATGGTCATGGCAAAAAAGGCAGGCGCTGCCGTGCCAGGGGTAGCGGCAATAGGCAAATACTCGATATTCATGCAGAAGATAGAAGGAAAGCTGCTCAAAGATTCAAAACCTACTGCAAAAGACATGCAGACCATAGGCAGGTACCTGGGTTACATGCATTCCAAAGGGATAACCCACGGGGATTTCACATCGGCAAACCTTATACTTACTGCTAACGGCCCGTACATAATAGATTTCGGTCTTGGAAATTTCTCCAACAGCGAGGAGGAGAAGGCGTTAGACCTGCTCCTGCTGGAAAGATCCGTAAGCAAAGCTAATTACGCAAATGCAAGGAAGGGCTATGCCTCGGTATCAAAGGAGTACCTAACGGTAATCTCCAGACTTAACGAAATAAAGAAAAGAGGCAGATACCAAACAAGGACACTCGCTTAGCTAACTTTAAAGGTCTCCTACCCTTCTCTTCTGCGCTCTCTTTATTCTTTTCCTTCTTTTCTTTACCCATTTCCAGCGCATTCGTCCTTTCTTTTTCCATTTTCTAGGTATGCTTCCCAAAATGAGCACCAATGCTAATTATACTTAAAATATAACAAATAATGAAAACAATATATCTATTAAGCTTATTAGAGCTAATTTATAAATATACACTAAAATCTTTATCTTAAGATGTCTATATGAACACAAAGAAACTAGCCATATATGCAGGAGTCCTCGTCATACTTGTAATAATAGCAGTATTGCTAAATCTGAACACAGGAGGTAAAACAGTAATTCATGTACTGCCCACTACTTCCACTTCAACTACCACTTCCACTTCAATATCCACCTCGTCAACATCTACCACTACCAGAAGAAGCGCGTACACGTTCTGCGTTCCATCAACACCAACAGCAACGCCGATATATAATGGCAACTTCTCTACGGGCACTTATCTCGGATGGAATATAACCGGAAAAGCCTTCGGCAATGCACCTATCAACCTTACCTACGAGAATAATCAGCACAATTACTACGGAGCTCCATGGTCAGGATACAACAATACCTTCGTAGCCTCAACCTTCCAAGGGTTCGTATCTGGTCAAGGCAATTTAACATCAGCTCCGTTTCTGGTAACTGAGCCTTATCTGAACTTCAAAATACTCTCTGCACAGAACAAAGGGCTTTATCTTGAGGTAATATCTGATAATTCTGTATTCGAGAAGGTGCATTTCAATACCTTTAACTCATCCCTGACTTCCAACTACTTTACCACTTACATGAACGGTAGCATTAACTTATACCCTCTGCTGTGCCAGAATGCCAGCGTTAGAATAGTATCAGACCTTGAAGCTTCAATATCCTCAAAGTACTCATACATAAGCGCAGGAAACTTCTACTTAGGATCATCTCCTGTACAGACGCCTGGCATACTGGTAAACACAAACATTTCTAGCAGTAGTTGATTTCAATGCCTGAAAACAAAATAACCGTATACAACACATTAACA
>JAMDBP010000012.1 GCA_023487825.1 Candidatus Martarchaeota archaeon | reverse complement strand
AGCGGTGGCTTTTATTCTGATTTCTTTTATTATACTCATATACTCACTCTTTTACTTTAGTAAAAGTCCATGTACTTGTGAGATATATAAGCTTTTCGGTTATCTCTTGCGTAGCCTCTCCAGGAAAGTTTGTTTTTAAAAGGAGAGATTCGTCAGATTGATAACCGGGGCGATAGTTATTTAACGGAGATAATGTGTCTTAGTATTATCTGATTTAGTCTTTTTGTATTTGTAGTATGTACAGTTTGTTTTACAGATTGTAACAGACATAATAGGAATTGCAGCCTTCTTATCGAAAAGGTTTCTGTATGGATAAACGAATAATTGTATGGGTAGGTGCCCTCCTCAATAACGGACATGGAAAATTCCTCTTCCTGAAGAGGGTGAAGGGCAGTTCATGGGCAGGCGGGCAATGGCAGCTTCCAGGAGGAAAGATGGAGTGGGGAGAGAGTGTGATGGACACTTTGAATAGGGAGATTAACGAGGAAACAGAGGGGAAGATTATCAATCCTGCTTTCTTGGGAGTTTATACTATGCAGATTAATTCAAATGGCAGTAACTTCCATGCGGTGATGCTTGTTTATAAAGGTAATTATTCCGGAAAAGGCATAAATATGAGCGAAGACCATGATGGTTACGCATGGATGAGCTTGAAGGAGGCCATCGGTGTGGATCTTATGGAAGGTCTTGGAAAGTTCATAAAATCTCATATTGAGTGAGCATATGGCAGTTTCTAAAAAAATTCCTGAAAAAAATAAAGTAATAATGGTAACAGGATATTCGGGAAGCGGAAAGACCGAACTCTCTTCTATGCTTAGGGAGGAATTTAATGGCCATGTTCTGAGCGTAGGCAAGGAGATGCGCTCCTTTGCAAAGGATAATGGATTTAATGGTCTTTCTGATTTCATCAGACAGGAGGGAGCGGTAGAGTGCTTTGAGGCTGCAAGACCGCGTCTCCTCAGGGCAGCAGATGCTCTTTACCAGTCAGGCAGCGTAATAATTGATGGTTTATACGAGAACAAACTTGCAGAGTGGATAGTTGCAGGCTTTGGAAGCAAAAACTGCTTCATAGTCAACATATTTGCAGACATGTCCATTAGGATAAACAGGGTCATTGCAAGAACAGAAGGAGATATAATTAAGGGTTCGGAAGAGGTTAAAAGGAAGGACTCTGTAAAGCTCATAGTAGGGGTAAATGATATTATAGAGAGGTCTGATTTCTCCTTAGATAATAATTCTAACGCAAAGGATGACCTCAGATCAAAAAGCCGCATGGTAGCGCAGTGTGTTTTTGATGGCAAATAGTCATTTGCGCTTTGAGGCAAAACGCAAGCTTGCACATGTACTTCTGACATTCTGGCCTATTCTCTTCGTATTCCTGGGCTTTTCCAGATTTGCAGAACTTGCAATTTACATAATATATCTTGCATTCATGCTCTTGTCTGAATTTTTAAGAATACGTTATGATTACAATACCCCTACAGCGATGTTGTTGAGGAGTTTTTCAAGGAGCACTATAAACGGTGATTTCAAGAAGAAATGGAAAAAGGTGCGCATACCATATTGGATAATCGGCAGTCTGTTTGCAATGGCACTCTTTGGTCCTCAGATAATTATAGCGTCTACAGTCTGCCTTACGTTCGGGGACTCTGTCAGCGGCATGACAAAGGCATTGCTCCAAAGGAGAAGGTCGCCAGTAGGAATAGGCATGGGAATCCTTGTTAGTATGATTTTTACCTACATACTTACAGGAGCTGCTCTGATAGCCATACTCTCTTCTATAATAGGAATGATTGGGGATGCAAGCAATCTGGTAAATGATAATCTTTCAATACCGGTACTAGCCGCATTGGGAGGTTACCTTGGTTCAATATTATAGCTCATCTCTGCTTTGTCCTAAGTATCTCGCTTGCAGTATTCTCGACCTGTATCCTTGCAGAATCCTGCTTCCTCCTGAAATCAGGCAGCACGGCGTTTGCAAATCTGAGGTGAAGCGTTGAATCGTATATGTCTACCATAAAGTTGTAATACCTCTCAGCGACTTTGGGATTGTTATTGAGCAGCGAGTCTATCGCCTCTCTCTTTAGCTCCCCGACTACGTCCATCAGTCCAAGAGCATATGCTTTCTCATCTACACCAAGCTCCTTCATCCCAAGTATCTTCTCCTTTGTGATTATCCCGTCGAGTATCCTTGCTTCAACATACTCCTGATGCGCCTGCAGTGAATTATACTCTAATCCCTTTTCAACATCTACCAGCTTGTTTCTTATGGACTCCATCTCTGACAGGATCTTCTTTGCCTTGGCGCTGTCCTTGGCATGCATCGCAACTATCGCCTTTCCTGCATTGCGTATAAGCTCCCTTGATAAGGATAAGACCTGCTCTCTCTGCTCCTCAAGATCCTGCATCCTCTTCTCAACCTGCTTTATGTCGTTTATCATGCTTTCACCTTTAACTTCATCGATCGTGCGTGCCAGAATAGGTACTGCTGCGCATATCCTTCCATTCCAGACCATCTCTCTGATGCAAACCGGTGCAGCTCCTTTATTCTCTTCTTCCTGCCGTTGAAGTATACCGTCTCCAAAACCCTTTGCACCCAGGTGTCTATCGGGAAGGCTTCCATCTTATTGTATGCGAAGAGCATTATGCAGTCTGCAACCTTGTCTCCAACGCCATCTATCTCCATAATAGCTTCCTTTGCATCTTCATAATCCTTCCTGTAAAGCGAATTTAGGTCAAGATTATCTGAGCAGAAGTTCGCCGCGTGCTTTATGTACTTTGCACGGAAGCCTGCGCCGTGTCTCATCAGCTCCTCTATACTTGCACTCTTAATCTGCTCTGCGGAAGGGAAGAGCTTCCTTTCGCTTCCATCAATCTCTGTACCGTAAGTATTTATCAGCATTCGAACAGAGCCGCGTATCCTCTTGATGTTGTTGAATTGGGAGAGTATGAAGCATAATGTAGTCTCCCATGGATCATTCTGCGTTACACGCATGCCATTGTATGCGGATATTGCACTCTCCATGAACTCATCGGTGCTTATCCTCTTGTATATCGATGGCATGTTGTCCTTTATGTGTAAGCGTTTCTCTATCTCCTCCTTTGCACTCCTTGAATTATAATCTCCATTCCAGGAATAGCTTAGCTTCTTTCCTTTGAGCGTAGCATCTATCACTCCTTTTGATGTCGCATATGATAGTGCAAAGGATTTGCCTTTGTATCCATAATCTGCATGGAATGCAAGTGGCTGTCCGCTCTCTATACTGTTCCTTATGTCAAAGGGACCCTTTATGTTTAGGATATCTCTTCCCATTTTATGCGCCTCTGTTCTGCAGTGTTCCTGTCCCTTATTGTAACCGTGTTGTCCTCAAGGCTCTGGAAGTCGATAGTTATTGCATTCGCGATCCCTATTTCGTCGCTCTTTGCATAGCGCTTGCCTATGCTGGCTGAGTCTGAATAATTGCATTTCAATCCCTTCTTCCTCAGGTGCTCGCTTATCTTCATGGCCATTGTTACAAGCTTCTCGTCCTTCTGAAGAGGGAATATGGAGTAATCGTAAGGCGCTATGCTCTTTTCCAGCTTCAGCCACTTCCATCCCCTTTCCTTATCATCAACTGTCTTCTTGTCAAGCATTGCAAGAAGTATTCTGTCAAGGCCTATGCTGAGTTCTGCGACGCTTGGAAGCACCTTCTCCTCCCCGTTCATTATTGAAAGATCCTCTCCTGACAGCTTTGAATGCGATTGCAGGTCGAATGTGCCCCTGTCAGCTATGCCTGTAACCTCTATGGTTCCGTATGATGTCTCAATCTCGACATCAAGGTTGCACCTTGAATAGTGCGGCAGCTCCTCCTTCTCTATCTCCCTGAACCAGTACTCCTCTGTCTCGAAGCCTATGCTCTTCATGAACTCGTAATCCTTGTAGATCATGAATGCGAAGTACTCGTTAGGAACCTTCTTAGTGTCTATCAGCTCTTTTATGCTTATCTGCTTCGGATCCTTTCCGCTCTCTGCAAAGAGTATCTTTGTATCGAATATCTTATTGCTCTTGGAATGTTCGCCAAGAGGCGTACTGCTGAAGTCTGTCTTTGGATCATAGAAGAGCTCTGCTTCCATCTGCGTGAATTCACGCATGCGCACAAGCTGCTGCCTTGGAGAGATCTCATTCCTGTAGGCCTTTCCAGACTGGCAGATTGCACATGGCAGCTTGAGAGAGTTGAGCCTGTATAGCTCCTTGAAGTCCATGAATATGCCCTGTGCGGTTTCAGGCCTCAGGTACATTGGTTCAGCTGTGCCCTGACCGGCATGTGTCTTGAACATCAGGTTGAAGTACTCAACCTTGCCCGTAAGTTCTGTGCCGCATTTCTCGCATTTCAGCTTGTTCTTCTTTATCTCGGCTTCCATGCCGTTTATGTCCATCTTCCTGAGCGCAGTTATGGCTGCCTTGTCGTTCTTCTTTGAATAGAAGCTTTCCAGGATCTTGTCTGCCCTGTTCCCGGAATGGCAGGAGCTGCAGACTATTATGGGATCGGTAAATGTTGAGAGATGGCCGCTTGCCTTGAATACAGGTTCGGGAGCAAGAGTTGTAACCTCTATCTCTATGAAGCCCGGATGCTCAGGAACAGCCTTCCTCCATGCTCTCTCTATATTCCGCTTTATCGCAAGGCCTATCGGCCCGAAATCATAGAAGCCTGCAGGCTCACCGTATATGCCGAATGCCTTGTAGAAGATTGACCTTCTTTTTATAATGTCCTCTGAACGCAACTCGCTCTTTTCCATGCTATGCCTCTATGATAACTAAAAGGATTGAAGTATGAAGATTATTTATTCTTTACCTTGTATGTTAGTTAGCTGTATTTTGCATTTGGTGATTCTGTAAGCGAGAGTATAAAGGAAAAGAGGAAGCGTTTGCTGGAAAACGCGAAGATAAACGTCAGCGAAGCCTATTCCAAGATGGACCACTCGCTCATACAGGCATTCTCCACGTACACTGAGAATGAACGCATGATCAATCTGATGAACGAGAAGCTTGAGGAGTGGTACAGCATGTACTTCCCGGAGCTGAAGACCGGAAGCCCTAGGAGCTATGCCATGTTTGTTGCCGAGTATGGGAAGGAAAAGAGGGCTGCAAGCGCAGAGGACCTTGAGAGGATATTCGGAGAGAGCGCAGGCAATGTTGCAGAGAGCGCACAGAACAGCATGGGAGCAGATCCTGAGGAAAAGGAGTATGCCCTTCTGAAGAGCATAGCCGAACATGAGATAAAGATGATAGAGCTCAATGAGAAGATTCTCGAGTACATAAAGGAGAGCGCAGAGAGGCTCATGCCAAATGTTACTGCACTTATAGATTACAAGATTGCCGCTGAGCTGCTTATGAAGGCTGGTTCGGTGGAAAAGCTTGCGCTCATGCCTGCAAGCACAATACAGCTCCTCGGAGCAGAAAAGGCATTGTTCAAACATCTTAAGTTCGGATCCAAACCTCCAAAATACGGAGCTTTATTCAAGATGCAGGACATAGCAAATGCGGGAAGGGAGGACAGAGGAAGGATAGCAAGAGTATACGCTACAAAGCTTGCTATCGCCGCAAGGGCAGACGCATTCTCAAAGAATTACATAGCAGACAGGCTGAAAGAGGATCTGAAAAAATCCCTGAACAGGAACAAGAATCAAGGTAAAAAGAATAAATAGTAACCTTTTCTTTTGGATTGTTGTACAAAAAAGTTTTAATGGCATTGCGGCAAGGATTTGATCTGTATGCAGGATAAAGAGTTTGACAGGCTTCTGAAGATAACAAGGCTTAGAGTCAGCGATGAGGAGCGTGTGCAGATAAAGAAGGATTTCGAACAGGTAATAGCTTATTTTGATGAGCTCTCATCCATTGAAGCGAGTGGAGAGCCTGCTTATCATCCTGTAGAGGTTCCTGGAAGATTGAGAGAGGATACAGTAAGGCCATTTGCAGATACAGAGAGCCTGAAGAAGAGGTCAAAGACCAGCAACGGCTATATCGTTGGGCCAAAATTATAAGGAAGGATCGGATGACCAGTTATATAGAAGAATTCAATAGGATTGAGAAGCCGAAGGATTACTATGATAATCTTTTTGCACAGCTGGAGAAGCTCAATGAAGAGTATCATGCATTCAATGTGATTAACAATAAGACTAATCCTGGCTTTCTATTCAGCACCAAGGCCAATATCTGCGTAAAGGGCTTTGAGACAGATGCAGGTTCAAAGATGCTTAAAGGATATGTGCCCAGTTTCAACGCTACTGCTGTAGAGCGCATACTGTCAGACAAGAAGTTTGCTTTTGCAGGAGTCACAGCAATGGATGAGTTTGGCTTTGGCACCTTCGGTACAAATACAGAGGTATGTGCAAGGAACGCATTTGACAGGGAGTATGCTGCCGGAGGATCGAGCAGCGGCGCGGCTGTTGCAGTAGCCCTGATGAAGTATCAGGTCTCCGTAGCAGAGTCTACAGGAGGAAGTATAGCCACTCCAGCTGCCCTTAACGGTGTTGTCGGCTTTACACCGACATATGGCGCAGTATCAAGATACGGGCTTATAGATTATGCAAACTCTCTTGACAAGATAGGAGTCATGGCAAGGAGCAGCGATGATGCAAGGATTGTTTTTGACATGATGAGAGGAAGGGATGATTATGACACTACATGCGCTGTAGATAAGATAACAGCGGAGCGCAGGAAGAAGATATTTGTAATTAATGGGATGCTTGAAAAGGCAGATCCGAGCATAAAAACAGCTTTTGAGAAGCTCCTGAACAGACTTGGAAGTACATATGAGATTACGCATGTTGATTCATCGATCATGGAGATGGCCATCGCCCCTTATTACATAATAGCTATGGCAGAGGCATCGACAAACCTTGCAAAGTATACAGGATACAAGTATGGTCTCATGTCAGAGGATTTTTACAAGCAGTATAATGAGTTCTTCACGGATGCAAGGGAGAACTTTGGAATTGAGGCAAAGAGGAGAATACTTCTTGGCACCTTCATAAGGAGCGAGAGCGTCAAGGACAAATACTATACGAAAGCGCTTGTGATACGCGGAATGCTGATACGAGAAATGGACAGAATGCTGAAAGAGGGTTATATCCTCTCTCCTACACTGCCGATAAAAGCGCCAAGGATATCAGACGTGAAGAAGCTCTCGCCTGTTGAGAGCTACTCTATGGACCTGTTTACCATACCTCCAAATCTTGGAGGCTTCCCCCATATCTCCTTCCCTTATGATTATGTTGATGGTATGCCGCTTGGGGCACAGCTGGTCACAGGGCAT